>JAJZXT010000092.1 GCA_021806355.1 Thermoplasmata archaeon | reverse complement strand
AATGCACCATGATATTCGGCAACTACGCCAAATGCACCGGATGCCATGGCATTCTGTGTGAACTGGTACTGATTATAACCGGTGGGAGCTGGAGTTGAGGCGAAATCGCTGGGTACACCTGAAACATACTGTATTGAGCTGTCTGTAGCCAGGTACTGTGGAGTCCAGGCCAGCGGGTACCCGTTGATTGTATCTGATACCAGTGTGCCGTTGACATTTGGGGAATGCACCATGACCTCAGGCATGTTTCCTCCAAACACAATTCCGGTGGCGCTGGCTGGAATCAGGTTTATTACGGACTGAAGCTCGGGTTCTGTAACCTGGCCTGCAGTTATGTAATCTGAAATATTCAGAGCTCCGTTTGTATGAGCCGCCAGCGGGCTGTATGGCTGAAAGAGCATGGCAAATATTGCTATGGCCACAAATATTTTGACTGCAGTTCGGAATTTTGCGTCATTCCCTCTCCTAGGAACATTTTGCTGTGATATTGTTGTCTCATTCGCATCGCTCTCCCTTTTTGCCATGAGGCCTGCAAATACACTGATGAAAATCAGGGGCACAAACAGCGCCGAGTACTGGTCAGTGAACACGGACGGGTAAAGATACCCGCTGTAGTTCGTGTAGAAAGCAAAACCAAACAGACCCCAGAGAATCAGTGAAAACTCTGAGTAAAAGAGGGGCAGAAGGAGAAGAGGTGCGGAGAATATGAGAACAGTTATCAGGTCCGTCCCAAGAGATCCGCCCAGAAATGATGTGCCTGCGACATAGTGAATGTTTCCCATGGATGAGACCCCCAGCACATACGTGTTGGCGTAATACTGAAACAAAGTTATGATGAATGCTGCAAAGAACAGCGCCATGTCAAATTTCATCCTTGTGTGCATCACGGATCTGTCTGGATTGCGGTATCCTGTCCTGAAGTTGTATATGAAGTCGGCCATTGAATACAGGACAACAATCCCGATTATGGGGAATCTTGTGAGGCCGGCCAGGATGAACAGGATAAATGAAAGCTTGTACCTGCCGGAGATCTCCAGATAGTATGCCAGGAGCATGAACGGCAGGAAGAATGTCTGGGCATGCACATCAAAAAATATTGACCCATTAACTGGAAAGTAAAGCAGGTAGGCAACTGAAAGCAGCACTGGAGCAATGGAATTCCTGAAAATTCTCCTGGATATGAGGTAAACGGTGATGGCTGAACCCAGCACAAGTACAAGTTGGATATACAGAAGGATGATGAAGCTGTTAAATACTGACAGGGGTGAGAGTATTATCCTCAATGTTGAACCAGCAGCGTACTGATACAGGATGCTACTGGAGTGGATGTAGAATATGGAATGTAGAGAACCGTAGAAAACTCCCAGATCGAAGACATAGTCATGCAGGGTGATATACTTCAACCATATTATTGGCACCCAGTAGATCAGGGCCAGTGCAACCGCCAGAAACGGAATTACGCTCAAAGCAGTCTGCAAGGAATTTGAAAACTTATGATCGGTACGGGTCTGGCTGGAACTGCTTAACATTGTTTAAAATGTTCAAGGAAATATATAAGAGTAGTATGTAGGTTATTATGCCCGTATATTGCCTGCTGTTAGAACGTCTCCTGCAGTGACAGGATAGAATAGAAAAAAATGAAAGTTTTAAAAATTTAAAAAATCAGAGGCCACGGGAAAGATATTCCCCGGCCTCGTAGTACCCATAGAAATCTATTGAGAGATTCATGGCACTCAGGGTACCAATTCCTGCGAAATCATTCCATCCCTGGCCAAGGTATCCGCTTCCTGTTTCGCCTGGATAGGGCTCCACATAGTTAACCTGATGGAATCCGGGAGCTCCGAACAGTGATCCATACCCAAGCCCGTAGAGTACAGGCTGTATCCAGCCCATGTATCCTCCTCCGGGCAATCCTGATTCATTCAGGTACTGTGCAATGTCCGCAAATATGCCTGCCGATATTGGTGTGGCATAACTGGTTCCACCCGCTACGTAGAACCGTCCATGCACTGCTGTTATTAGATGAGTGGAAGGCATGGATATATCAGGCTGGGCCCTGTTAGTGTACACTGATGGGACAATGATCCTTTCAGCTGACTGGTACAGCGGCCTTGAGAAGAACAGGCTGTTTCCGCCGCCAGATCCAACGGGACCTCCATACCACTGGTATTCTGGCTGGTACCAGCCGCTCTCGTTCACTATTGCACCGGTACTGTTCAGCTGCGTGTAAACCCCACCTACGGAGACAATGTATGGAGATGCCATCACAGTAAGATACAGCGGACTGTGACTGTCAGCAGATCCGAGGAATATTGTGGTTCCCTCTGCAACGGCCTGCATGCCAATCTGGGTATATATTGCTGCGAAACCGCTATCGTGATGGAACTGGAGTTCTGCCCAGCTTCCAGATATGACATTGGGATGTATTACATTCAGGAAGTAGTATAGTTCCAGGTTGATTGCGTTATCCCCGATTCCGGTTATGTTGAATGGAACCATCACATCATAGATAGTTGCATTTGGTGCCATTGCACCTGACCATTCAACGTCAAGGTCAGCTTCGAAGCCCTCTCTGTATGGATTCATTCCGTTACTGGTCAGGTTTACGAATTTCACTGTGGGGTTGTGTATGCCATACGTGTTCCAGAATTTACTGACGCTGCTCATGCTGACGGCCTCGCCAACGCCAAGTATGCCGATGCTGACACCCTGGCCGGTGAAGCCAGCATTCTGCAGTGTTGTGACATTGTAATAGTTCTCGAGGTTTGGAGGTGTCAGGACATTACTGCTGGCATATGGATCGCTGACCTGGGTTGCAGCAGTCAGACCTGCCTTTACCTGCTGCTGATTCACTCCTCCCAGAAGGACGCTTGTTGAATAGCTGAGCCCGTAAACATGCAATATGGTGCCGTTGAACTGTGCCGGGATATACGGGTTTGCCGTGTTGGTCATGAATTCAGATGGATAAGCTCCCGGATAGTTGAAGTAGTAGTTGAATTCAATGACTCCAAAGGCTGATTCCATCTCACCGACAGTACCTGATACAACAATGGCTAGAGGAGCGTAGGTGTAGCTCCACACCTTGAGGCCAAGCGAAGAATAGTAGGATTCCACAGCCGCCACTGTTGACTGGTTCGGGTAGTAGGCACTCATAAACTGCTGTGGAGTCAGGAACTGGTGGAAGTATGGTGACATGGGTGAATTCACTGCCGAATCAAAGGTCTGCAACTCTGAAAGGTTTGTCATGTTGAGGTAGATCACCACATTCATGGGTGCACTGGCATTGGCAGCCCCAACATTCAGGAGGTATGGCTGGAAAGCAGGATCCGACATTACGTATGGAACGCTGCCTGAAAGCTGCACTGAATCGGCTGGAGGTATATCTATAACGTTCAGGGGCAGGTAATCTCCACCGTTTGCTATGAGCCCATTGTCATTGTATGGTATTGCTCCGTTGAAATTGTACCAGTAATTGCCACCATAATACGGGCCGCCTACTACGCTCCCTGATCCCGGGAAGTATCCGACACCATCTACTGTATACAGGTAGACTGTGGCTGACGAGCTCTGCTCACTGGTAAGATTCCAGCTGTTATGGTAACTGGCATATTCGCCGCTGTATATGCTGTAATCCGGGCTCTGTGCCGGTGCAACCACGGAGAAGAAGTTGTTTATCACATAACTGTTGTTACCGAAAATCGAGATTCCAACGGGTTCTCCCCATATATTCCATGAAGCCCTGAGCGAAGGCTCTGTGAGATAAAGGCTGTTATTGAAATGGTTCCCCCAGACACTCACATGGCTGTTGTAAAGAAGCACAGATGAATCCATTGACAGGAAATCATTGTTGAGGATTCCTCCGGAACTGTTCCAGAACACAACATTAGCCTCGGGGAAACCAGCCTGGTTGTATGTGTACCATCCAGTTATGGAAGTGCTGTTCTCAAGAACAACGCCGGATGAATTGTAGATCCAGTATCCCAAGAAATTGTCAGGCAGTCCCGTGTAGAACAGGGAATAGAGCTGGTACGTATCAGAATACACTATGGGGAAAGCCGGCATACTGCTGAAAACGATATACTGGTTGGTGTTCAGCAGCATCACTGCTTCGAACTGCGGGAAGGCAAAGTCATTGAGCTGCCCGAACAATGGACTTATATAATTATACTCCTGGTTGAAGGCAATATACGGATTTGATATTGTTCCGTCACCTGAAACTGAAATGTTTGCCAGCTGTGCATTGTTTTCAGCATACAGGGGTGTGTATATGCCTGTTGAAGGGTCGCTGGAAAGCACAAAGTTTTCACCGGGCATAAGTACGCTTATCTCAGGATTGTGGTAGCTCATGAGGGCTTCAGCACTGTAAGTGCCTGCAGGCAGCCAGAAGTTATAACCTCCGGAGGATGTCAGAGGCACATAACCATTGTAATCATTGCTCATGACATTACCTGGACTTACAAAGAGGAAAGCATTGCTGGGTGCAACCTGGCCATAGAACTGCTCCATCTGGCTCTGGCCGCTGATGTTCCACATACCATACAGAAGTGATGGACCTGGAGTCAGAATTGCCTGATGGGCTGAATTCCAGGCAACTGCCATACCCACTGAAGTCTCTCCAGTATCTGTACCGAAGTCAAACGCCGAAGGTACGGTCACATATCTTGTTCCAGCTGTGTTACCGGCATTTGGCTGTGGTGGGACATGATGGGATGGGGGTGCCTCCGGATTAGCCTGAGGGATGTATTTCAGGCTCATTGTTCCGCCTATGTTCATCACGTTCGTAGTGCTTCCGCCACCAGGACCACCCAGCATTATCTCACTGTCATATAGAAGGCCATTGGGTGCAGGAGTTGTCCCGCTCACAAGGAAATCTGAGATCTTCACCTGTGACTTGGGTTCAGGACCAACGGATAGATTAGGACGATTATTATGGTTATCGGACGATTGTACTGGAGTGGAGTTGAAGGTTACACGATCATAGGTTCCACTCACGCCTATTGTTGGAATGGAGTAGTTGAAGTAAACGGCATCGTTCCCGTTAAACAGGGAAGTGTTCAGGTAAAGATGAGCAACAAAGGGCGTAGAGACATTGTAGGAAGGCCCTATGGCTATGTGGACACCAGGATATGGATAGACCTGGCCAGTGGAGTTAAGAATTGCATTGTTTGTCATGACCGCCGTAGGGGATGAGAAATTCCATATATTATCCTCGAAGCTGAGAACATGTGTCCTGGTTGAATATACAATAACATTCTGGGTCCAGAATGAGTAATTGGCAACACCGAAAAGGGTTGTATTTGCCATTACAGTGTTCAACTGGAACGTCAGGGAGCTGGGGCCGTCATTGCCCAGGTTGTACACACTCAGGTTGTTGATCCTCAATGTTGCCTGGAAGCTGTTGCTGTAATAATTATGGCCCACAAGGGTGCCACTCTCATTTTGCAACCCGAAGAACCCAAGACCCATGGGTGCAGGAGCAAAACCGTAAAGTGGAGTTACAGTACCATTTTCCAGCTTATAATTTGGATGTGCATTTGGCAGGAAGAGAAGCTTGTTAACATTATTCACCGCAGCCTGATGCACTGAACTTGCATGATTCCCTGGATTGCCTGAGCTTGCTGGTACGGAAGGCTGACTGGTGGGACTCCCTGACCCACTACCGCCGGATGAATTGCTTTTTGCTGTGGAATGGCCGTTATATGAAATTGCCATACCCACAGCACTAACAACCATTACGATTGATACGATCAATACTAGAGCCGTGATAATCTTTTTGCTCATTGAAATTCATGATCATTGAGATGAACAATTTTTCTCTATCCAAGGTTCATATACATTTAAATAGATTGATAGTCAACGACAATCATTGCGATAAGAAGCGAGCTTTAAGATTATAATCAGTGTTCATTCATTGCTAATGATCCTATTCTATGGATATATTGGGCAGTATGACACTTTAAATGAAATGAACCAATTACCTTAATTTTAGAAACCTGGACTGGTGAAAAACCTTTCAATCATTCACTTTGTTATGCTCTTGCATAATTAATAAGGGGATTCCAACAGAATTTTTTTTACAATTTTGTCACTCTGGTAGTTTTAGAAATCAACCTGATCAGGTACACAGGCTCAATGAAGCCAAAAGTTGCCTTGAAAACCTGTAAATTAATCTGAATGAGATTTATATATAACTATAGTATTATTTGACCGTGAAAAGAAACATCATGATTGCTGTTACGCTGGTACTTGCTCTAATGATACCGCTTGTCACCACAGCAGCAGTTGTAGTTAGTAATAACGTGACAATTACTACTAACAATAGTCATTCCAATATGGTCTACCTTACCGAGGGACCTGGATACAATTACGCCAATTCATCTGGATACATCGGTATCATCGGAAATAACTCAAAATACACAAATGAAACAGTTGATATTTCAACCATACCTGGGAGTGGATATGTTGTGATGACTAATGTGCTAGCAGTATACAATAACAGTAGCACGGTTAATCCTCTATATGTGTGGTTTAATGGAACGATTCCATCTGGTGTACAGTTATTCTACAGCAACAACCTGATGACCTTCAACGGAAGCTCTGTGAGTGGCATTGCAATGTCATCAGGTAACAATGGCCCCATTCATTTAACCAGTAAAGGCGATGCACTTTACATTTCCATTATCGTGACATCGGTTATGCCTGAGTCATTTATGCTGAATATGCAGCAGGAGTAAGCAGGGTTAAATGAGAAAAACACTTGGACGATTCCGGCTATTGATTCTATTGGCTATCTCAACAACCATTCTTACTTCTGTTTCATTTGCTGCAGTTATAGTTGATAACAGCTACCAGTTAAGCGTTTCACCAATCCATCCTGATATAGAGCTTCAGCAAAGCCAGAACACGTCCATTTCCAGTTCAGTTAACGCTTACAACAGCTCAGACAATGTAACTTATTCTTCATCTCACGTTAGTGTAATAAATGAAAGTAATATTGCTTATTTCTCAAATCACGGATCCTACTCTCTAGTTATTAGTATGAATCTGGTCAACTACTCAGGAGATAAATATGTGAGCCAGATTGTTGTTTATGCTATTTCTGTGAATTCCCCATATATCCCAATCATCAATATGACATTTGAAAATGGAACTCTACTTGCCAGCCATAACTATTCAGTGAAAGTAGGTTCGGGAACATCTGTATCAATCGGAGAGAAAATCATCATGGTAAATAGTAATGCAGCAAGTAGCATAATTTACATAAGAATGTCCATGCCATTTTTCATTGGGTCAGATGCCCATTCTTACATCGGATCAAGTTACCATCTGGCAATTACAACCAATTACGGCAAATTCTATTGATGGAAATACAGTATGATAGTTTACAATTTTTATAAATTTTTAAACTTTATACCTCAGTACATTGTATCCACAATAATTGCACTTTTGGTATACTTTTACATAGGCTGGAGGTCGCCGAAGTTACCACTGTTCTTCAAGTTGACACGCAGAGTAAATGAATCCTTTTTCAAATCTCCATTCTACGGAAATGGCAGAAGCGTTACGGAATTCTTTTCTTTGGATGATATCTCTGGAAACGGATATTACACAATCCGGAGAAAAAATTACAGCTTCAAACCTTTGTTCTTTTCCATTCTTTACTCATATTTATCTGGGTCGTTTAGGCCAGACTTACAGAAATTCCGCACTTCCTATTCAAGAAATATCGATTTAAATTATAACAGAGCATATTTTGATGTTTACCGCATCTTTTTTTCCGTTATAATTTGGGCTGGATTACTGTTTCTGATAACACCTTTTCGAGATATCTATATTTTTTTACCACACCTGAACTCAACCGGTAATACCATTGTTGCAGTCATTCTTTCTGTTTCCATATTTGAAGCGATCATATCGCTTTTATACTTTATTTCCGGAATAAGCAGAAAAACCATTCTGCTGATCGAGGCTGGAATATTTTCCATTTTTTCCTTATCTTTGCTTGCCCCTTCAATGACCTGGTTCAATGTTTACAGCATATCTGGAAAAGTAATAATATACTTAACCCTCCTGGCACTGTTTCTTGCAATAGGCATTATTATTCCACAGCTCAGGAGAAGGAGAACGATATACAGAACTTCCTTTGCCTTTACACTCATTGCCTATCTCTTTATTCTATTAGTTGTTATAATAAACATTCTGAGACTGGTCGGATTTTGAATTCTAATTTACAGAAAATATGATAAACCATACAAAAGTCATGGGATCATTGGGGGCCAACTGAGGAGGAGCTGTACGTGGAGGGTTCATAAGGGGTGGGATTTGAGGGAAGTTGATGCAGCACGTAATGAATCCAGGCATGGGTGGAGATAGTGGATTCAAAGGACACGGTAATGGCGTGGGTGGCAGGGGAATAACACTTGGTATCTCAACTATCCATAACGCAATTGGTGTGTCAATCAAGAAAACCTGGACTGGTTCACCCATTACAGTTAACATTATCTGTATAGGACTGCTGAATGGAGTCCCAGTCAGATCTAACGACAGATTGTACGTCCCATTTGGAAGGTTAATTTCGTTACCGGATAAAATGGAGTCATTCATCATTATATTTACACTTACTCCCGCTGGCAAAAATTCCACAAATGATACAGAGTAACGAGTGTTGATAATATGAATAAAGTGAATGTGAAGCACAACGCTTCTTTTGTTCACTGTGAGATTTCCTGACTGTTTGCTGAGGTATCCTTTAAAATGCGAAATAGTGTAATTGTAATAACCGTCGTGGAGGAAAAACACTATCACATGATTTGATGATGAGAGATTAGCTATTCCTGTTATGTTAACCCACCACAGAGTGCCCTTTGGGAGTCCATTTTCCAAAAATCTTACCCTATGCAAACTGCTTTTAAAGTGAACATTTACATCAACGGGATGGTTATTTACAGTGAAATGGCCACGAACATTTTCGTATCCTGACGATGTGGCAAAGTAATTGTATGTTCCATCCGGGAGGCTTATAATCAGAGAACTATTTGACGATGAATAGTTATATCTACTGGATATAGAAATATTCCAATGAGTTCCTGAATTCAGGTTGGTTATGAATGATATGTAATATCGAAGTTCTGGAATGATTAGTTTCAATGTCTGGTTTCTTCCTGAAACAACTACATTCGAAATATAGGTCTCATACCCTCTGATGCCTGAAATCACATACCGATAAGTACCATTCTGTATGGCAACCTTAAATGAACTTCCATGTATCGTGTAGTTCTGGCCGGAAATTTCTAAATGCCATACCTTCATACCTGAAGGCGAAACAATGGTGAAATTCACATTATAAAGTACCGGCTTGAAGGACACCGAAACGGCCATGCCGGAACCCTCCACATGAAGATTGCCGCTAAAATAATACCATGAACTATTCATTGGGACTGCTTTAAACGAGTACGTACCATTTGAAAGATAAATGGTGATGTTCCCAGTATTTGGCCCAATAGTATCGTTTCCTGAAATAATAAGATACCATTCCCCTGGAATGTATTGACCAGTGATATTGAATGATACACCATAGGTGACTTTAGTGAAGGTTACATTTACTATTTCACTGGTGCCACTTACCATAACTGTGAGCTCAGAGCCCCTGTAGATATGATTTCCGGTTGAGTACGTAATATTGTATGTTCCATTCATCAAGTAAACATCTATGCCTGAAGAATTGCTACTGACGACTTTCCCATTGGAAAGGACTATCTGCCAGAAAGTGTTACTGGGAAGCCCTGATTCATCTATCATAACTTCATAAAGAACTGGACTTAAAGCGATTGTGTTTGATACATTGTTGCCATTAATTTCTACATTGAAATATACAGGATAGTAGTCCCTGCTGGAGCTCAGAACTTCAATCGAATATGTACCATTTGGGAGAGATATCGAATAATTATTTGCACTTGTATTTTCCTTCACCAGATTGCCATTAACATATAACGACCAGCTTGTTCCATTACCTAAATTAGAAATTTTCACTGATAGACCAAAGGTTATCTCCATAAACCCTATTGTAATGTTTTCACCAATACCTGATACACGAAATGATCCGGAAGAAATTATTGGGCGAAATTCATTGTTTGACGACCTGATAATGTAAGTATAAGAACCATTGGTTAAGGAGAAGTTGTAAGAGTTTCCAGATATAATCCCGGAATTAATACCGTTGCTGAGGCCAATGTACCAGCCAACCCCTGCGGGCAGGCCAGCTTCCTTGAAATATACTGTGTAATTCACCTCAATAAAACTTGCAGTTTTATTTATGGATGCACCATCCATATTGAAAGTATCCGAAGAATCAGATGCTTTGTATATTTTGTTAAAGGTTGCTATTGAGTAAGCGTATGAGCCATTGATCAATAAAAATGTATGTGATGTTCCAGTGATTTGTCCTGACTTCATTCCATTTGTAAGATTCACATACCATGGTGTGCCGGGAGGCAAACCTGATTCATAAAATGTGACCATGTACTTTACTTTCAGGAAGTTAATTGATTCAGTCAATAAAGTTCCATTCACTGAAAATGAGCCAGATGAAGTGGATGGCCTGTAAACTTTGTCTGCCGCTGATATTGTGAACTGGTAGGACCCATTAAACAAAGAAAAGGCGTAGGAAGAGCCATTGATTGGCCCGGAGGATTTTCCATCGGACAGATTTACGTACCAGATCCCCGAATAATTTTGGCTTATAAAATAAACCCTGTATAGAACGGGAGAGAAAGTTACATTCAGTTTAACGCCACCGTCTTTAACTGTAAATTGAATCATATCAGCTGAATAGTCACCATTTGTGGTAAATGGGTGCAAGATGTATGTTCCGTTGGGTTCGTAAAAATCAATTTCGGAACTGCTTGTAACTGCTGAATAGCTTCCTACGGTGACGCCCCAGGTTATTCCAGCTGGCAGCCCAATTTCAGATATCTTTACGCCGAACAGAACTGGTGACCATGATATATTCACGATTGTAGCATTGCTGGATACAGAGAAGGTGGATTTAGCGGGAGCCGGAATATAGCCTGGGACAGGACTTATGCTATAATTCCATTGACCTTCTGTTACATTAAGGTAAAGGCTTGAATTATCTGTAAAAAACAGTCTACCATCTATCTTTGCTGACCAGATATGACCAGAGGGCAAGTTGTGCGAAACGAATTCAACTATATGTAATTCTTTTGAAAATAAAACGGTGAAGTTTACATTCCCAGAGATCTCAACTATTCCATGAGAAAGAGCTGCTAGATATGAAATACTGCTGTTGATAAAATAGGTATAATTTCCAGCAGTCAGGTTTACTTCTATTACATCTGTGGTGGCTGAATGAAGTTCACCGTTAATTTTTACGCTCCAAGATGTACCGGTTGGGATTCCAGTTTCAAGAAAATTCACAGCAAATAACCTGTGAAAATGAATGATAACACTGAAATTAAATGCAGTTACAACAGTATGACCAGTAATATTTGTCATGTAACCCGAAGGACTGATAACAGTATAATTTAACATTCCAGGCAAAACCTGTAGAGTAATAGAGGAGTTGGATGTGCTTACATTGTATCCATTAATTTCAATGCCCCAATCCACACCCTCAGGTAAGCCCTGTGCCCTGAAAGTAATGTTTACAGGTACCATTGAGAAGTTCATGAGCGAGAGGCTGTTGGAATATATACCGCCAGAAACGATGGTATTTGTCAGAGGATCAAAAATAACAAAATAAGGTTCATAAGAAGTCCTCATGATTTCAAGGCCTGAGTTATGTTGGTAATTGATTGGCACAATTCCATTGCTGGAAATATCAGAAACGAAGGGGCTCCCTGTCTCGTTGTCGAACGTCATTGCCATTCCCCAGGGAACTCCCCCTATTGGATTAACAGATCCAGTATGAATATTCAAAGAGAAAAGTGAATAACCCTTCGTAGGGAAGGTGGAAATAAGCAGGTTATGGAAATTAGGACCAAAAAGAATTGAGATCGGTATTCCAACGGATGAACTGAATGAAACTGGAATATAGCCCTTAATGAACCATATGCTGTCATTGAGAAAATCTGCTGCCAGTGTCATGTGATTTATGTTGTCTATGGCGAATCCCTGTGTGCTGAGGATATCAAGCCCGTTCAGATGTTCTACCTGCCTGAGTGTAGTAGAGTTAAAGACATATGTGCCGTTGGAGTAAGTTCCAACGAATATTAACCCTGAGAATTTATTATATGCAACAGATGTCACGCTTGAGTATGATATATTAATAACAGCTCTGATATGAAAATTCTGTGAAATTACCAGGAGCTGATTTGATGTCGTGACATAAATGGTACCATTTGGATTTAATGCCAGACCTCCTGGACTTCCGTCTACGGTCAGGAAACCGTTGACATGATAATTACTGGCATTCAATGATACAATGCTATCATTTCCATAAGAAGCGACTATTATGGAACGTGAATAGTTATCAAAAATTCCATTTGGAATAACATAACTGTTCAAATCGGAACCTGGATTCTGTGAAACATTGCCAGATGAAATATTTACAAAACCTGATGTGTGAAGGTAACCATAGTATTGAACTATTTGCACTTCATTTGAAGTGTTGACAGTACCAACTGATTCTGGAGAGAAGAAGTTCAGGGAATTTGAGACGGAATAATTATACACACCACTTACTATGTTGAAATCTATAGAAGTGCCATCAGTCTTAAGTGTGGTATTATCCAATGTTACTGACCATTGAGTTCCCACAGGGAGACCGGTTTCTATAAATTGGAAGCTTGCTTCTGGAGAATAGTTGGCCATTTGCGCTACCTGAGATGAAAATAGGCGGGATGAATTTTTTAAAATTACTTTTGCAGTTAATGATGAATTCTTGGAATATTGCTTTTGATGATTATCATTGAAACCATTTGCAGTTATAATGGTTATGGCGGAGCCTATCATAAGTAATGAAACGAAGACAACCAATATTTTTCTGGAATGGGTCAACCTATTTCCATATTGTAGATGTATAAAAATACCTTTGTGTATGTTTGAACCAGAAAACTAAATCATACAAAACAAATAGAAACAGAGGAAAGAGTCTAAAAGAATGGAACACGAGATTTAGCTAAGCCAAGAAGTTTCATAATCGTTGGATATCACGTAATTAGCCACCAAAAACTGGAAACTAAGGTGGGTGGAAATCATAGCCGGATATTATCATCCCGTAATTGTTTTACGCAAAATCAAGAGCATAAGGATGGTAGTTCCACCAGTAGTTGCCTGCGCTTTATCCTCTGATTGACATGTTCCGGGAGTCCTTATACGCAACATGATTTTCTGAATAGATAATTTAATGAAAGATGAGGGACTTATACGAGTTTACAAGGAACTATCCTCAAGAACATGAACGCATATCCCTGACAGTTCTTGCTATCGGAACTCGCTAAAAATAATATATACAATAATAGCTATATTTTAGTTGCCAAAGATGGAGAGGACCGTTGAAACACGAGGTACAGAATATTTTGCAGATGTTCCATAGGAAGCCGATAAGATTACTGACCTGTTCAAAGGTCTGGTATCTATGGGTTAAATTGGAGAGGAGTTCAAATAAGTAAAATGCATTGAAATCTTTTCATAAGTGTTTTCAGTATGAAATTCCTCAAACAAAAGAAGAAGAAACGGCATACTTATTATATTCCATTCACCTATACTGTCTTAGCAATATGCGTCTGAATGACCGTAAAATGCAAAGTCAATATAGTAGAACACTTTCAAACAGAGAGGCAAACATACTCTCAGATCTGAGCTATAAGGGCCATATATTCTTCACTCCCAAGGATTTGCAGGCGTATGATAGCAATCCAAGAAGCCTCATTGATAGCTTATCACGAAAGAAATGGATACTAAAGATAAAGAACGGAATGTATCTCATTGTCCCCCTAGAAGCAGGAAATAGTGGGTCTGAAAATTACACATTACACAGCTTCACAATAGCCTCATTCTTAGCAGATCCGTACTATATAGGATATCTCAGCGCCCTAAATTTCCACGGACTGACTGACAAAACTCCGTCGATGGTATACGTCGCAACGCAAGAACCTCACAGGTCCCGCATAGTACTTGATAACAAAATAAAATTTATTACAGTTGTTCCCAGAAAGTTCTTCGGAATTATGGAAACGAAAATTGAAAATCAGAAAGTTCTGGTATCCTCCAAGGAAAAGACGATTGTTGACTGTCTTGATCATCCAGAATATTGCGAAGGTGTGGAAGAGGTAGCTAGGGCAATTTTTTTTGGAAAAAACGAACTTGACTTTTCAAAATTGGCATCAATGTCAGAAAAAATTGGGAATCGTGCAGTCCTAAAGAGACTTGGATATATATCGGATCACCTGAACATAAAACAACTGGTACAGTTGATGAAATACGTCGATGTTTCTAGTGGCTATTCTCTCCTTGACCCCACCGCAAAGCGTACCGGTAAGATAATTGAAAAATGGAAAATTGTAGTCAACGTAAGCATCGATTCTGAGAAGTGGGTACAGTGATTTCCAAACAGGAATTGAGGCGGGAGGCAAGAATGAGGAATATTTCGCTTGATTTGGTTGAAAAAGACTACGTTCTCGGTTTGGTACTCCATGCTATCTCTTCCAGTCAACTCTCCTTGAAAGTTTCATTAAAGGGAGGCACTGCACTTTCAAAGGTATATTTCCCTGGCAGATGGCGATTCTCAGAAGACCTGGATTTCACTTTGACTGAAGGGACTGAAGTTAAGGCGATTGGAGAAAGTCAAATTTCTGAATTACCATCCATACTGCAGGAAATTTCCGGTGTGCAGTCCCGCGTTCTCGGAAATGTCTACTCTAACCCTAATTACCTTCAATTCAGACTTCAATACGAAGGACCGATTAGCAAGAACACCGTGAAGATAGAATTTTCCAGCGAAAACTTCGTGGGCCCAGTTATAAGAAAAGATGTTCCGAAAGAATATGACTATTCCAATTTTTCAATACTTTCATACTCAATTGAAAACATCCTCAGCGAGAAGATCAGGGCAATACTACAGCGGGGTAAACTAAGGGATTACTATGATGTTTGGAAATTGTTGAAGACTGTTCATTTCAGATCAGATCATATAATGGAATTGTTTACAAGGAAATGCCAGTCCAAGGGAGTCAATTACGGCGGTATAGATCAGTTTTTTCCTGAACATCTAAGTGATAATCTAAAGCGTTATCTGGAGGCTGGGCTGACGCGCCTTACTACTGAAGAGCTACCCGACCTAGAAGTGATGCTCGATGAACTTAGAGACAACCTGATAAAGATTCTTCATTGAGTTGAGGATGCCTGAGTGTGCCTTATTTTAATTTATTGTGATGCCATGATAATTGCTCATCCATTGTCCTAGATCCTTTATTTAACTCTTCCGACATGTATCTGCCAGTCCCCCTGCATCGCCTTCGGTTACATCCTAATTCATGAAAAATGAGAGATAATACCTTTCCCTGTCGCTATTACAGCATTACATTAAGTTCGATGGATTTACCGCCCATTGATCAGTTGTTACTATGACTTCGACTGATAAGTCACCTTTACAGTGCTTCATCTGTATTTCCTGATCTCTGCATTTCGAGTTGTCCATTGCGGATATTTTATATTTCAGGGTGAGGGATTTAACCTTGCTATGATGCATGTCATTTCTGCCTCCCACTGACATCTCCCACAACCGAAGTTTGTGAGGTTCCTGCTTCACCGATGGTGCCTTTATCATCATATCCAAAGGTCTTATTCCATCTCCCGCCATCCTTTTCAGGTGGTTTATCAGGCTTAAATTCC
>JAJZXT010000078.1 GCA_021806355.1 Thermoplasmata archaeon | reverse complement strand
ATACCAGAAATTCCGTTGGCGGCGGCAAGTTCAACATTATCTGCAAAGGGAAGGTAGGCATCAGATGCCAGTGCGGAACCCTTGCATTCACCTGAGGACTTTGAAATGGCAATTCTCAGGGCCTCTACCCTCGATGTTTGTCCTGCCCCTATGCCAACTGTCTTCCTGTTCTTGGCAAGCACCATTGCGTTGCTCCTGCAATGAGCTACTACCTTCCATGCAAATAGTAGATCATTCATCAGATCTCCATCCACATTTCCGCTCACAGTTTTAACATCATCCAAAGGTGTATCCTGCAGTGTCTGGACGAGCATTGCGTTATAGATACTTCTCATTCTAAGCCTGTTTTGTCCTTTCTCATAAGTGACAATCCTGAGGTTCTTCTTTTTTGATATGATCTCAAGTGCCTCCGCAGAGAAAGAGGGTGCCATGATAACTTCCACAAAGAGATCTTTCATGTTCTGTGCGCATCCCAGATCGAATTCACGATTGACGCATATTACAGAACCATATGCTGATTCCCTGTCAGAATTAATTGCATTAATCAGGGCATGAGGCATACTGTCTGAACTGGCGACTCCACAGGGTGTATTATGCTTCACCACAACAGCAGTAGGTTCATCAAAATCATCGCATGTTTCAAGGGCGGAAGATGCATCAAGGTAGTTGTTGTATGACATCTCTTTTCCATGTTCCACCTTCCATTTCCCTGTTCCCGGAATAGGATAAATGTATCCTTCCTGATCTGGATTCTCTCCATACCTCAACTTCTTCCCTCCTCTCAGCATGAGTGAAAAACCATCTGTCTGCAAATGGTATTCATTAGCGAGGCTTCTCGAGATCATGGAATCGTATGCCGATGTGAGTTCAAACGCCTTAACAGCAAGTTTTCTTCTGGTGTTTTCGGAAATCTTTCCGGTTGAGCTTATTTCATCCCTGACAATATTATAGTCTGATGCCTCAACAATTACAGTTACACGTGCATTATTCTTTGCTGCTGCCCTTATTAGGCTCACCCCTCCAATGTCAATATTCTCAATCATGCCATGGATATCCCCACCATCAGCATGCTTGTCAAATGGGTACAGGTTGCAGATGACCATATCAAAAAGAGGGAAACCATGAGCATCCATATCTTTTCGATCTGAATCGTCATCCCTTGACAGGATTCCGGAAAAGATTGCAGGGTGAAGCGTCTTCACCCTTCCCTGAAGAAGATCCTCAAAACCTGTGAGTTCTGAGCTGTTGATCCCTTCTATCCCATTCTCCCTGAGATACCTGAACGTACCCCCGGACGCATAAATCTTATGATCTCTCAGGTTGAGGTTCTTGAGAAAATCAAGCAGGCCTTCCTTATTATATACACTTATGAGAATGTCCATTTTATGAGCATCGATTCATCGTTTAAAACCTTGTTAAAATTACTGAGAGTAATAAGTATTATTTGAAGGTAATTTTAATCGCAAAACAACAAAACGTTTTATAAAGAACGAAAATTAGCCGTGGAGATAACAATGGAAAGAAACATTTCTGTGGAAGCATTAAAGCAGACAGCTACATTTAACAGGGAAGTAGAGCTTGTTGAGAGAAAGGGCATTGGCCATCCAGACAGCGTCTCCGATGGAATAGCAGAGGCTGTGAGCAGGGAACTCAGTAAATATTACATAGCACATTATGGAAGGATTCTGCACCACAACACCGATCAGGTGGAAATTGTGGGCGGGCAATCTGCACCGGCATTCAAGGGTGGAGATGTGCTTGAGCCAACATATATTTTACTGAGTGGCAGGGCGACCACCTCGATTGATGGAAAGAGGATACCATTCAAGTCAATATCAATCAAGGCTGCCAAGGAATATCTGAGAAGCAATTTCAAGCACCTTGACCTTGATGGGGATGTCATGATTGATTCAAGAATTGGGCATGGCTCAGTTGATCTTAGAGAGGTCTATGACACATCCAAGCACAGGGCAAATGATACATCATTTGGGGTAGGATTTGCGCCATTCACAGATACAGAAACACTTGTAAAGGAAACTGAATATTATATTAACGGCAAGCTCAAGGAAAAACTGCCAGCAATAGGATATGACGTTAAGGTTATGGGTTACAGGCAGAAAGATACAATTAACCTGACCATAGCAGCTGCCTATGTGGACAAATTTGTAAGGGACAGTGACGAATACTTTTCAATAAAAGAGGAACTGGTAAATCTTGTTACCGACAACGCAATAAAGAAAACAGACAAAATCGTAAAGGTCTTTGTTAATACAGCTGATAGGGAGGATGGAAATAAAACAGGACACTATCTCACAGTTACCGGTCTATCTATGGAGAATGGGGATGACGGTTCCGTTGGGAGAGGAAACAGGGTGAATGGGGTAATAACGCCATACAAACCAATGAGCATGGAAGCGGCTGCAGGAAAGAACCCAGTTACGCATGTCGGAAAGTTGTACAATTGCCTTTCAAACATCATAGGATCAGATATTGTGAAGGAATGTGGAGGAGATGTCCAGGAAGTTTATGTTAGGATAGTGTCACAAATCGGAAGGCCAATAGATTACCCCCATGTTGCAAGCATACAGGTAATTTATGCACCGAATGTAGACGAATCTAAGCACAAGAAGAACATCGAAAGAATTGCGGATGAAAGGCTTGCAAAAATTTCCGATCTCACAAACATGTTCCTGGAAGAAAAGATAAAAACCTTCTAGGCAACAATATTTTAACCATTAAACCCATATATTTTTCATGAAGTTCGGGAATTCTGAAATTTTAATTTTTAGGGATGGGACGTTCACGCTTGATACCGGAGCAGCATTCGGAATCATACCGAGGAATGTCTGGTCCCGGCATATTGTTCCGAATAACGAGGGAAGGGTACCTCTCCAGACGAACATTCCTATAATAATCGGCAAGGAAAAAAGCTTCATGATAGATTCCGGTTTGGGGCTGAACCCGGATCCATTAAAAAAGAAATGGTTTCAGGTAAACAAATCTGAGGATTTATCGAAGAGCTTGATCGAAATGGATCTTCAGAGGAAAATTACATATATTCTGCACAGCCACATGCATTTTGATCATATGGGGCACACATTTGAAAAGGATGAGGCAGGTACATATTTCCTTCCTGATGCAGTCCCAGTGATAAACAAAAGGGAATTGGAAAACTTCCGCAAACCAAACGAATTTACAAAGGGCAGTTACACTCAATGGGATAAAAATTTCGCAAAGAGAAAAACCAGGATAATATCCGGATCATCGAACATTCAGGGAGGCATGAAAATTGTGCAAACATCCGGGCACACAAGTGGGCACTGTGCATTCTCATATGAGGATGGCAATCACAGATTGACATATTTCGGGGATTTGATCCCGAATACATTTTACCTGAAAACCGGTTATCTCACCGCAATTGATACATATCCCATGGAAACAATACGATACAAGAAAAAACTGATCAGGCAGGCAATCAGGGAGAGGCGCTTATGCCTGTTCAGCCATGACACGAAAACCAGTGCAGCATATCTGTCGGGAGACGAATCAAATCCTGAGATAGAGGCTGTAAACGTTATGGAATGATTCAGATCTTTGCTTCTTCGGCACCGGAAAGCACCATGTCCATCAGAATCTCTGCAATATCAATGGAATACAGACCGATTCTGGATATTTCCTCAGCGATCGACCAGGACAGGAGATTGGAATTTGCCAGGACACTTCGCCTGATATCAGTCCTTCCCTTAATGATATCATTTCTTGTTTCTATCAATGAGTTTAATGCACCAATATCCTTTCTATTATATTGTTCAACGCACTTCATGAACAAGTTATTGCTGGATTTCAGGTATTCACTTATATGGCTGTCAATTTTCTCGTGCCTCTCCTCCTCATTGGATTTGAGGAATAGGCATATATTCACGGCGTGATCTGCAATTCTTTCCATGATCCTTGATAGAAGGAGCAGAAAGATGACCGAATGGTCATCGGCAGATTTTTTCACGACCTCTTTCATCATGTAAAAGTGGTACCTGTCCACTTCATCATCTCTTGAGATTATGCTATCCCTCAATTCAGAATCATTTTCTTCTATTGCCCTCAGGGTATCTGATATCATCGTCTCGACATTGAGCGCCATTCTTCTAAACGCCTTGGCCATTGGAAAAGAACTGGAATCGAGAACATTCTGAAGTGTCATCGTTTTTGATGTTTCCTCAAATATTTCGACACCCATTACAAGTTTTGAAAAGCTCTTAATCTCGTTCCTTGCTCGCTCGTCCATGTAAGAGGTGCTTTTAACAATCAAATTATCAAAGCCTGCAATATAATAGGAAGTCAGGGCACGATGTATGGCCTCACGGGGAGTCTTCGCTCCAATCTCAAGGGACCTTGTCACCTCATCCCTGGACGACGAATCCTTCCTGAGAACAAGTTTAGTTCCAAGGTCTTCTATATTTATTCCAGTACCCTTTTTAATGCCATTTCTACTTGTCCATTCGTGTGGGAGAGATACCACAAAAGTTGCACCTCCCGTTAGCTGTACTCTCCTGTTATATTCTGCCATGCATAGAAATAAGAAATACCATAATGGAATTTACTGTTTGGGATTTATATTTGAATATGACCTGCTATGGGATATGCTTCTGGCAAACATCATTCCTCCAGATAGTATTATTTCGAAAAATAGCACATAAAGCGGGAAATAATCAATAAGCAGGTAACTATAAAACGTTTCACCCGAAACGTCGAGGGGTCCCTTCACAACATTTGAGGTTACGTTGAATTTGTGGCTGTTTCCGATCAAATTTGTTTGGATATAATATATCCCAGTTGGAATAGAAGATAAAGTAACATTAACCTGAACGATTCCCGTGCTTGGAGTGCTTATGCTGGTCAGGTTAATGTATTTATAAAGCGTTGCACCGTAATAGGTATCACTAATTATTGCCACGGATGCCGTATACGATTGATTATCCGGAACTGACGTGATGACCGACGAAATGTTGAAATCATTATGGATCCCACAAAAAGGGGTGATAGTTGTGGTTATGGAACCTCCGTTGCTGGTGCTTAATGTTTGGGGACCAGGATTGAAATAAGAATAAGGAAGCATTATAGTCATTGCTAACAGCCAAATTACTATGAAAATAAGGAAACCGTACAGCAAGCGTTTTTTAACGCCAAAAAAGCCAGTATAATGCATCGCTGAGAATACTGCGAATGGAATAACGTATTGAATATAAGCGGACACAAAAATGGAAAAGAGTGCAAGGATAAGGGAAACTCCTATCGCTAATACGGGCATTGTCACTTTATTATTGCGGATGAGCCAGTCATGAAATGAAGATACCTTGGATTCCAATGTGCTGCTATTTCTCTTTAATATAAATATTGATTGAAATCACAATATTACTGTGGATAATAGTAAAAATATCACTATTCAACATAATAATATTTATACCAAGTCAACATCGACACATAATGCTTCCAACGATCGAGGAAATAGGAAAAATGCGAAAGAACCTTGGCATAAGCCAGAAGGATCTGGCTAGGATATGTGGAGTCAGCCAGTCTTATATTGCCAGAATGGAGAAGGGCTCAATAAATCCTACATATGACAAAATAAGAAAAATTTATGATTATCTCTCTGTCTTCAGCAAAAAAGCAGAATCATTCGACCTAACGGCAAGCAAGATAATGTCGAAGGCCGTCATTACATGCCATTTCAACGATTCAATAATAGTGGCACTCAATACCATGCGGGAAAAAGGATATTCACAGCTACCGGTAGTTAACGGGGAGAACAAGATAATGGGGACAATCACGGAAGCAGATGTGAATGAGATCCTTCTGAAGGGAACATCAATAGACTCCCTGAAAAATCTTACTGTAAGGAAAGTTATGGGGCCAACTCTTCCTCAAATGCCATTGAACACACCGGTAAGCGTAATTTATCCTATCTTGAGATTTTCGAACGCAGTTCTCATAATGGATGGTGGTGACCTGAAAGGAATAATATCAAAGGCAGATATACTGAAGGCAGTAGAGTTATATGGTGAACGTCCTTTATGATATGATACAGGGAATAATACTATTTATTCCCGCATTCATCTCAAATCCAGGTGCCGTTATTACAGGTGGAAAGGGAAAGATGGATTTTGGGAGGAATTTCTTTGATGGAAGAAGAATATTTGGAGACGGGAAAACAATAAGCGGTTTTTTTGGTGGATCATTTATTGGCATTATATTTGGGGTGATCATATTTGCGATTGTCTTGAAAACTTCAGTACTCAATGTAAATTATGGAACGAATATCTATAATGCCATGATACCAATAGCTGCAATGAGTTTTGGTTCCATGGTTGGGGATCTTATTGGGTCCTTCATAAAGAGAAGGATCAGGATGAACAGCGGAGCAAAAGGCAACCTCCTTGACCAATGGCCATTCGTGATATCTGCAACGGTGTTTCTTTTTGTATTTTCTCCGTCATTTTTCTATTCTGCGTATCCATACCTGATTCCGATTATTGCCATACTTATCCTCACACCACCGTTGCATAGATCGGTAAATATATTAGCTTTCAAGTTACACAGGAAGGATGTACCTTGGTAGAGGAATATAAGCTTGTGGTAGTCATAAGAAAAGACCTGGATATAGGCAAAGGCAAGATGGCTGCACAGGTAGCCCATGCTGCAGTTAATCTTGCCCTTCTTTCAGAAAAGAAAAACAAGAAGGTCTTCAGGAATTGGGAATCCATGGGAAGCAAGAAGGTTGTTGTGAAGGCATCAGGGCTTGAAGAACTCTATAAACTTAAGCAAATGGCTGAAGATAACGGGCTGCATACCTCTCTCATATCAGATGCAGGTCTAACGCAGATACCTCCTGGAACTGTAACCTGTCTTGGAATAGGACCTGCTGAATCTACCCTGATTGACAGCATAACTGGAAATCTTCAACTTTGGTAACGGAGTTGTTCAAAAGAGATATTATCTTGGCTCTTCCAACGTTACGAAAAAATCCATTAACAAATAAATTAATATTGCCGCTAACCTTAAAGAAAATTACTTGGTGCTAGGTAGAAAGAAGAAAGAAGTTGGGCCGACCCAAAATATGCAGCAGCCCGTGAATAACACAAATGATGAGAGGACAACCAGTAATGTTCGGCAAAAGAGAAAAGATAAGAAACAAAAGAATGGAAATGTCCAAGTGAAACCTCAACCTGCCACATCAAAAACCAGGCAAATACCATCGGTTGAATCCTATAAGAAAAAGAAGCGCCCGATACTTGAAATATTAGGATTAAAAAATCCTGAGCCCCAGATTAAGGACGAAATGATCACATGGGAGGAATTTGTGAAGATGTTTTTTGAGGGCAGGACCCATACCCTCTATGGCCAGATTTTCAATATGTTCCTTGCGATATTTCTCATTGTTCTTTCGTTTGACACCGGAAATGTCCTCCTCTTTGTAGTTTCGCTCCTCATCTTAATCGTGGCAGTTGGATCAGCGGTTGATATCACAGCCCATCTTTGGTATCATTGATTTCGCCGGTTTGCTGGAATCTAACTTTTTGCTTGAGTCATCAAGCAGGTAAATTTTCCACTTCATCATCAAGTTCGTTTCCCAGATGGCGAAGAGACTTGATCGCAAAAAATCCAAGACCGGATGCCATTAATCCTGCCGCAGAAAAAATAAATGAAAAATATACTCCATAAAACGTTATCATCAATCCTCCTATGGCTTCTCCGAGAGGCATTATGGCATAGCTTCCCATACTGTCTATGCCAAAATACCGCCCTCTCATTTCTGAGGGAACAACTCTCTGTGCATATGATAGCCATGTATTCCCGCCAATCCCCAAACAGGCGCCTATGAATATATTGATAGCAAGCACAAAGATATAATTATGAAAAACCGTCATGAGAAATATAAGAACGCCACTCGTGAAACCATAAACCATTGTCCAATGGAATCCAGTGTGCTTTATCGATCTGATCTTCCCGGAAATAAGAGTGCCAAAAATATCCCCCAATGTATAAAAGGCAAGCATTAGAGCAAAAACGATCGAGCTTCCCCCAAGCAACACACCGTTAAACACGACGTAGAACGGTTCAGACATATTGAAGAAGAAATTAATGAACATTGCCGATATTGTAAGGAAGAACAGACCCCGCATTCCAAGAAGCCAGTGAAACCCCTCTGAAAGCTCTGATCTTACCCGTTTCCGGATGCGTTCCTTAGGGGCAACCACTTGAAGATTGATCAGGAGGATTCCGGATACCAGGAATTCTGGAGCGGTAATAAGAAGCCCCTTGGCTGCGCCAATCAGAATGATAACTACCCCAGCAGCTGCCGTAGAAACTATGCCTGAAATGTTTGAGGAAGTTCTCAGAAAACCGTTAGCATTCTGTAGTTTCTTAGGGTCAATAATATCCGGAAGATATGAACTTTCAGAGATACGGTACAAAATCCCCATAGTTGAATATGAGAAAAGGAGGATAACCGAGAAAATGAGGTTAAAACCATAATTTACAATATAAATAAAAAATGAAAGCTGTATTGATGCCCTGACAACTTGGGAAACAAGCATAATTTTTCTTCTGTCTATAACATCCACATAATTTCCAATGAGGGCACTCAGGATTGCTGGGCTCACAATTTGAGATATGCCAATAATTGCTATTACAAGCCCTGAATGGGTATCTATAAATGCAATCCATAGTATAAGCAGCGAAAAGATTGATCCTGAACTCCTGGAAAGTATTCTTGAAAAAAATAGCCTCCAGTATGATGCAGGAAATCCAAATTTCCATGAAGGATCCTTGTTTTTCAATATTTACATTGAGAACAAAATAAATTCCCTAATTAATCTATTGTAGTAAATTTCCATTAAAGAATGAAGGAATTGCCATAAGAACCGATGAAGATTATCTTGTGATCCAAACTTCCATCAGGATAAATTTGACTCAAGGTTATCGGCGAACCCATAAATGCCGTGAGCCGGGATTGAACCAGCGACCTCCAGATCTTCAGTCTGGCGCTCTCCCAACTGAGCTATCACGGCCTAAAGCCTTATAATTTAGCGTTATTTAATATCTTTCTAAAGCTTTCATCCGGATTTTTATTTTGATATTAACCTTTTCAGGTATTCATGCAAAAACAAAAAAAAGATTCTTATCCAAATAGAAAATGGCAATGACGTTGACAGCAAGGTTGGTAATGGTTCTGGGAACGGCGTCTGGTTCAGGAAAATCAACAATAGCGATGGCACTGTGCAGGATGTTCTCAGAGCAAGGTTTCAGGGTATCACCATTCAAAGCGATAAACATTTCACTGAATTCCATCGTAACAAGAGATGGATCGGAAATAGCCAGGGCGCAATGGCTTCAGGCATTGGCGGCCGGAATCATGCCGGAGGGAAGAATGAACCCATACCTCATAAAATATGAAGGAAGGTGCAAAGGACAGCTAATTGAAAATGGAAAATCGTTGGGTTCCATGACTTATAAACAAATTTCGGGGCACTTAGATTTACACGGAAAAGAACAAATAAGGAGTGCCATAGATTATCTTTCCAGGCACTTTGATGTTATAGTCATAGAAGGTTCCGGCTCCCCGGCAGAGATAAATCGCGAAAGCGAAGATTATGCGAACACTTTCATCCTGAATGAATACTTCCCTGAAGCAATAATTGCTTCAGACATTGAATTTGGGGGAGTATTTGCCGCACTTTATGGAACTTATCTCCTGACTGAAAATAATGATTCGATAAAGTGGTTTGTCATAAACAGGATGAGGGGTAATCCTTCGGTTCTAAGGAAAGGCTCTGACATTCTTGAAAACCTGACAAATATGAAGCTGCTTGGAGTTATCCCGAGAATTGAAAATATACTCCTACCGGGAGAGGATGGCAATGATTATGCAAAAAGCAGATATTTTGGCTCAGATGTCTGTATTATACGATATCCAATGATGGAAAACCTAAGTGAGGTTGACCCATTACCCGTATTTGGAATCAACTATTTTTACCTCGATAGGGCTAATGATTCCCTGATCAAATCAGCAAGGCTTATCATACTCCCAGGCTCAAAGGATGTTCCTGAGGACTTAAAGTTCCTGAAGGAATCCGGAATTGAAAAGCTTATACAGGAAAGGGCAAAGATTGGCGTGAAAATATTAGGAATATGTGGTGGATACCAGATACTTGGAAAAGAAATTTCCCTGAAGGATACCAGGAGAAAAGAGGAAATTGCCTTGGAAGGATTGGGGTTGCTAGAAACAAAATTTGCATATTCCACTGAGAAAAAACTTGAAAACCTCATATTTGGGCTGACATCTGAGATTAAAGATAAATCAACAAAAACGGAAGGTTATGAAATTCACTATGGAGACGTTGTAGAGAACAGTGACACTCCACTTTTTGAAACCAGCAGAGGAAAGGAGGGGAGCATGAACCATTCCGGCAATATCTTTGGCACTAACATCCATGGCTGCCTGGAAAATACTGACTTCTTGAATTTTATCATGGGGACTGATATACAAAAATCATACGCAAAAGAGCTCGACAGAGAAATAAAGAGAATATCAACGATTATAATAGAATCTATGGAAATATCAAAACTCAACTTGAAGGCAAGTTGAGATTCATCTTCCCTGCCAACAGAAAAAGACTATATTATCTGTGTAGATCAAGTATTATGATGCCCGGAAAAATGAATTCAAGGGAAATGCGTAGGATGATGTCTCAAATGGGTATAAAATCAACAGAGATGACAGATGTAAAAAGGATAGTGATGGAAGGAGAATTAAAAAATTATATTATTGATAATCCGGACGTCGTCATGATAGAGGCACAAGGGCAAAAAAGCCTGCAGGTTGTAGGTAATATACGAGAAGTTCCAAAATCACAGTCTACCGTCAAGAAAGCAGTGCAGGAGCCTGCCTTTCCAAAGGAAGATGTAGAACTTGTCATGAGCCAGGCAAACGTATCACGAGAAAAAGCGCTGGAAGCACTGAAGAAAGCATCGGGTGAACCCGCACAAGCTATTATTGATCTGAGCCAATGATCGATTTTGGCTGCATACTGTCAACGTTTACTCCGGATCAGGAGGAACTTGGCAAAGTGAAACGGCTTTCCGATGATCTTATAAGAGAGATAAGCAAATATTGCCAAGGCCATAATATTAAAGCTGAGCCAATATTGGTGGGATCATCATCAAGAGGCACATCACTTAAAGGTGCGGACATTGACATCTTTATAAGATTTCACAGGAGTTATGAGATTCGTGAAATGGAACGACTGGGATTGCAGATAGGCCACGCGGTCCTCAGGAATGGCATAGAAAAATATGCGGAGCATCCTTATGTGTCATCATATGAATTTGGGCAGAAGGTCGATATTGTTCCATGTTTCATTATAAACGATGCCTCAGAAAAACTTACATCTGTGGACAGAACCCCGCTGCATAACGAATATTTGAAGAAGCATTTGAGTGATGCACAGAAAAAGGAGGTAATACTGCTGAAACTTTTCCTGAGAAGGCAGGGAATCTATGGCTCAGAACTGAAAACAAATGGTTTCTCGGGATACGTTACAGAACTTCTTATTGTTAACTTTGGCTCGTTTCTCTCAACATTAAATCATCTTTCCACCTTAAAAGGAAATTTGGTGATAGGCGATCCCAACAGCGTGAAAAGATTTGAATCGCCGGTCATTATTATAGATCCAACTGATCCGATCAGGAATGCGGGAGCTGCGGTATCCCTGACATCTCTTTCAATATTCAAGTTAAGTTCAAAAGCATTCATAAAAAATCCTTCAGAAGATTACTTCGGTATGGGACCAATACGAACGCCAAGGAAGAATGTAGATCGTGGAACAAAGTTTTTCTTGATAAAGTTCAGGAGGCCTGATGTGGTGGACGATATTATCTTCCCACAGGTTCAAAAAATGATCTCAACCATAACCCGGGCATCTGAAAATCTGGGTTTCAGGATAATTAACTGGGAACAGTTTGTTGGAGAAGTTGGAGATAATGTGGAGGTATTGTTGGAACTGGAATACGATCAACTGCCTGCCATGAAAGTTCACAGGGGGCCGCCCGTTGACATTGAGAATGCTTTGTCGTTCATAGAAAAGCACAAAGGTGAAGAGATATTCAGGGGGCCTTACGTGAAAGATGACAGAGTTTACGCTGAATTGAAAAACGGTAATACCGAGTTCCTGCCATCACTGAAAAATATACTTGAGAAAGCTGATCTTGGAAGGCACATAAATAAGATTAAAGGGGAATTTATAATCGAAAGATATGAGGGAAAACCGCCGGAATCAGAGGTTACTAACATCTTTCTTTCAAGGAAAAATCCGAGTCCCTAATTATCCACCGGAGAAGATCTCAAGGAAAACAAGGTCATCATCTGGTTTTACAATATCATCAGATGTTGCAGGGGCACCATTCAACAGGGCAATAAAACGCTCCCTTGAAATTGACATACTCTGCATAATATTCAAAAGGGCAAGTGGCTCCTTTATTGTCGCTTGATCTGATTTCCTTCCTATTATCTTAATCATTTCGGACCTTACAGCCCCGGGCAGATTCGAACTGCCGTCGTCGGATTCAAAGTCCGATATGCTTGGCCACTACACCACGGGGCTCTAAAAAATTATGGTGTAATTTTTATCGCTCTTGTTGGGCAAACACTCTCGCATGCCATGCAGAAAATGCATTCACTTTCCCTGACAGGATCACATTTGTCTGTTCTATACTTATCGTATAGGGCCTTGTCCCCGCTTATGTCCTTATCATTGCCTGTTCCCATCTGTCCCGGATTCAATTCCCACTCATAGAGACTGACAGGGCAAACATCCATGCAAGCACCATCTGCAACGCATGATTCCCAATCCACAGCAACTTTTGTTCCGTGAATGCCGTTCTTTATTGGATATGGTTTTCCGTCAGCATCCGTTCTCTGTTTACCTTCTGCCCTTACCTCGTGATCGTGATGTTTTCCTGTAACTGGATAGTTTTCCACATCATCTACGAAGTTTTCCTCTATTGGCTTTGGTTTATAATCAAGGGATTCAATCTTTACCAAGTTAACACCTCTTACGACATTGCCACCTTGATATATAATTATTTGCACGGAAATCGGCTAAATAAGGCAATTAATTAGTGTTGGATACTCCTTTTTAAAACTTATGTGGCAATCTTGGCTACAAGAAACTTGTACATATGAATAAAAAAATTCAAATTGATATATTTTTATTTTATAAAGCTATATTCCCTCATGGAAAACCCTCAAGAAGGAATGGTTGATCGTAAAGGCATAGGGGAATTCGTTAACACTCTAATAAGACAATTTAAGTTCAAGAGGGAAGATTTTAGAACTATTGGGCCAATGGGTGGGTTCACATCGCTTATTGATCTTGGAAATATTGCCATAGCCATGAACACCGATGGCGTTGGCACAAAGGTGTTGATTGCAGAGGAAGTGTCGAAGTGGGAAAGCGTTGGGATAGATTGCATAGCAATGAATGTTAACGATACGATAACAGTTGGAGCAGAACCAATAGCAATGGTTGATTACATTTCTATCAAGAAAGCAAATTTGGAAGTGGCGAGGCAGATTGGAATCGGGCTGAATGTTGGAGCACAGATATCGAATATTTCCATAGTAGGCGGAGAGACAGCAATGCTCCCAGACCTGATCAAGGGAACAGATGTTTCTGGAACGGTACTCGGTATTGTGCACAAGAATCAGATAGTAACCGGGGAATCTATTAAAGATGGTGATTTAATTTTTGGTTTGCAGAGTAGCGGATTGCACTCTAATGGTTTTACAACGGTAAGAAAAATAATCAAAGACAATGAAATTGATCTTATGGGACAGTTTCCCGGAGAATCAAAAAAGGCATACGATGTTTTGCTTGAACCAACGAGAATATATGTCAGGGAAATTCTCGATCTTATGAGTATAATCAACATAAAGGGAATGGCAAATATCACGGGAGGAGGACTGAAAAACCTCGTAAGGATGAAAGACATGAGGTACGTTATAGATGATCCAATAGAACCACAGAACGTATTCACAAAGCTCATGGAAATGGGTTCTCTCGACTATAACAAAATGTACGAGATATTCAACATGGGAATAGGATTTGCCATTGTGATTGACCCAGAAGAAAAGCGTGATTTCATGAGCACAATCAAGAATAGACTTCCGTTCAAGGAAATTGGGCATATAGAAAATGGAACAGGGATTACCATCCCTAAATTAGGCGTAGAATTGGCAGGTTACTATTGATTTTCGCTCACCTTTTTGGTGGGTAATTTGTTAGGTCATAGTTTCCACCATTAACCCTAATGCCGATATTTGGACATCATCTTCCGGTAACGCCAAAGCTTCTTTGGCATGCTCTATTACAGTATTTATCGTATTCAAAAATGTCTCTTGATGGGCTCTCTCATTACATAAGGTAATTCATTGCAGGAACCAGCATTCCACCATACGTATGTACGCTCCTTTCCTGTTTCGTTATATTCCGGGTTTCCATTACGAAGAAATTTGTGCGATACCCGCAGTGCGGCATAACATAGAATTCTGTTCTCTACCTCGTACCTGAGAGGACTAATATGGGTATTACTTTGTATTTTGCCAATCAAAAAAATGGGTATAACAATGGATATCTGGAAAAAACAGTGAAAATTCAATATTAATTCTTCCAGCAACATAAAGTCTATTAAATAAATAGAATTGTTAATTTATGAAAGTAGTAGCGGTAGTCGATGATGAAAGAATGATAACTCCTTTAGAGTATGGAAACACGATAGTGCAGATAGACACTGAAACCGGAGAGAAGAAGCATTACCAGAATCCTGGCTTTGGCTCTCCTTTCCAGGGAAAAGAAAGATCAATGATGGGAATCATATCACTTAACCCAGATGCAATAATAGTCAAGGAAGGAGTTCTTTGCCCAGGTTCATATCACATGTCACTTGGCAAAATGAAATACATACCAGTCGAAGAAGAAAAGCTGGATGAAATAGAAAAAAACTTGGGAAAATTGAAGGATGAGGCGAAATCAGAACTCGATTTTATGATGTACAGAGAATGAATCGCCACCTCTAAATATCCCGGAAGCTATTATCCTGGCAATTCTGACTGGTTCTGGAATTAAGCCAACAATCAGGCAGGATGATAACAGGTATTTTATTTCTTTCTCCACAATGCCGGCACTTGTTGCATAAAATGCGGCATCTTTAACAGTAACTTTCTTAATTTCCAAATCATGCAAAATTTGCAGCTTGTTGAATGCATCCATCCCTCTCTTTCGTGACATCGATTCTATTGCTTTACCCATTGCCTCTATGGAAGGAATTTTTCTTGAAATAGAAACAGCAGGAACACCGGTGCTTTGAAACACCCCAGAAGGGTTATACAAATTTAATCCCGCCATTGCCAATCCTCCTGTTAATGTCACTGCAACGTTAAGGTTAGAATAATTTTTCACAACTTCTATTATTTTTTCCGTTGAATCATCTCCATCAACAGCTACTGATGAATATTCAATAGATTCCAGGGTATTAGGGCATCTCACTAAGGTAAAAACCAGTACAGATCGTTCATCACGGTCTCTATTGAATCCTGAGGAGCTTATTCCGATAACTCTGCTGTGCTGTTTCAATAGGCATCATTTCCTCCAATAGGTCATTCTTCTCGTTCAGTCAATCATATATTAGTCAATTGGAGCATAAAAGGTATTTTATAAATCTAAAAATTCATCCAAAAACGAGTTTCCCTTCGCAAAATGCGTGGTTTCTGAGTAATAGATTATTATGAATTTCTTTTTCAAAATCACCAAAATGCTTATATGACACATTATAATACCACGGCTACGCACTTGATTATGCACCCTTTAAGGAAGCTTATAGGGGAAGGGAATGAGGTTTAATAACCGATGAAGCCGGTAAAAAAATAGACAGCACAATGGATTGTGCAAACTG
>JAJZXT010000128.1 GCA_021806355.1 Thermoplasmata archaeon | reverse complement strand
TTTCCAGTCCTGAAAGTTGCGCCTCTGTGGGTATCAGTGCTCCACTTGCATACATCCCTGTCTGCATGCAATCGGGATGTGTCCTTACCCATTCCTCTGCCAAGATTGCGGAACGGAGACATTCCCAACCTCATGCCGAAGGCCTTCCGGACAAATCATTGCATGGGGAATTTTCATGCATGACTTCCTCATGATTTCACAGGAGCAGTTTCATGCCTGAATCTCAATGCCTTTGCGAGATATATAGGTTCGCATTCATCCCACGACTCATGTCTTGGGCTTTCTGCTTAAATGATCGTAAAGCCGGATTACACACGCAGGAAAATTGGCAGCAAACTCCTTGAAGAAGCAGAAAGGCTCATGGCTAGAAGCGGTGTTACAGAATTAATTCTATATGTCCACCACGAGAACAAAGTTGGAGTATCGTTTTACCGGAAAAAAGGCTTCATATGCAAGGGAAACAACGATGACCATCTCATAATGGCCAGGAAATATGAAACCTAGAAATGAAACATTACTGAGTTTTTTTAGTTCTCTGTTCAATAAAAACAGGGCAAATAGTATCCGGAATTTTGTGTAAAGAGAAGATCAGGATCTAGATCAATCACTAGAGAAATTTCTTGAACAATGAAAGGATGCCTCCGGGAACAACCCAGGAGACAATAAACAATGGAGGAACTGGATAGAAAAGGTATCTGATATAGTTAGATCCACTGTCAATCACAAACGGCTAAAGCACGTTGGCTTGCACTTTCACATAAAAATGTCACAATTTCCCCCCCACATCTGAAGAAGTGGGCTTCCTTGCGACTGGAGATCGTGAAGGAGTTCGTGAAATCTCTTCTGAGGAGATATTCAGCCCTTCCTTGAGGTAAACAGAGGGATAGGGAATTGGATATTATGAGGCATATCCTGGAACCGGGTATGGAGGGATCAATGATCTCAAAGTTCCAAGGGAAAAACAATGAAAGCTGGATATAATGAGTCAATTCCAGACCGGCGTTCACAGACTCTACAGTAGAAGCTGTTATTCTATTAGCACCGCGTTCCTGTTGATCATTTTTCTTTACTAATGAAATACAGGGAAATGAGGTTATGAGAGTTTGTTCAGATAGAAAGAATTGTTAAGAATTTTGATTTCCCAAGACTGATTAAATATTCTATATGGCGCCCCTTAGTTTAAATCAGAAGCGATGATGATTCTATTTTACCTGAATATCTGACTTTGATTTATTCCCAGGGTTTAAAAATGCAACAGCAATAAGATTTATATATAACTGAAGATAATCCACTATGTGAAATCATCAATAGTAGCTTTATTTGTGGTAATCGTAGTCGTAATTGGCGCGGTGGGATTCATTGCAGTGAAAGACCCTAAGTTACTGTCAATAAAAACTTCCTCTCCTTTACCTGATACTTCACCCGGCATGCGCGTTCTTGCAACATCAGAAGTGAACACTTCAATGACCGGTGGTTGGTATGAGGTTATGAACTTAACTGCTGGAGTCACAAATCTCTCTGCCCTTGGAAATGTGGTAAATGGTCTTTCTGGGTCCTCATCTTCGTCCTCTGGATTTCCAGTGAATGCCCCTTACGTTCATGTAAGCTATGCACAAGCTGCCCTTTTTGCAACTGCAAATGACAGTGATCTGGTTTTCGGGTACGCAGCTTTTTCGTCCATAAATTATGCAAATCTGACCAATTCAACAATCTTTAGCAACATAACCAAGGATCACCTGAAAAATGTTACATATGGTGAAATTTCGGGTGCCTTCTTCGTATACGGATTTAACAAAACCAATGGCAATTATTCAGCGGCCATTTACGCAGTCTATTCAAATTACCTTATACTGGGATTCTACCACGGACTTAGAAACAGAACCATGGCTGCATTCACAGGAATGGTTTCAACAGAAATCTCAATTCTCAATGCATACAAGATAAACTTCGTTCAGGCGGAAAGGCTGGTAGGCACATCCAACATAACATCTGCCCTTGGATCTTCATTCAGTTCAGATTTCAACATAAGTGTATACATTATAAATCCTGACCTTGCGCTGAATAATGCCAGGAACACCAGCATATTTAATTCAGAGAGGAGTACCTACAGTCCTGTTTTCAATATTACGAACAATGGAACGGCCGTCTCTGGATTCGCTTTGGAAACCTTCTCTTCATCAAGTCCAAACGTAACCTTTGCACTGGGATATCTTCAGGCAACCTCATCGTCTGTGGTATCGCAGGCGTATATGAATATCACAACTTTGCTGAACCAGTCTCTGAAGGGCAACCCTGATGGTCTTTACATAGAGAATCAAACATACAACGGTTTGAAATTCTTTGAGTTTAACATATCAAGTACTAACGGGCCCAACATAACCTTTGCAGTTGGAATGAAGCAGAATTACCTAGTCTTTGAGGCAGATCTTGGTTCCGGACATATGAAATCTCAATTGAAAACAATCATGGAGCAGGAATCTGACCTCCTATGATTTCCCATTAATTCCATACATAATTTTTATCAATTACATTTTCTGACGTGCTGGTACTTCTGCGTTGCACATTTGTGTTCTCTCTATCTTTTGAAATGGGCTTCCTGCTTCTACGGCTGCCATCTGAGGCTCCACAAGATCGAATTTCTCTGGCTCGGAGGTACCTGCACTCCTTGCTGATTTACATTGATTTACTGATTTAAAGCATGCATGGAGCAGTTTACAATCCGACCACCTTCACTTTTGCCCGTTCTCCAAGCACTTTTGTTAGCAGGTCAGAGTATTTTCTGAAGGTTTCCTCATCAAGGTGTGCCAGTTTCTCATAATTGTTGTGCATCAGCTTGTATTCTAGATTACCTTGA
>JAJZXT010000054.1 GCA_021806355.1 Thermoplasmata archaeon | reverse complement strand
TGGAATGTATGTATACAACATATAATCCCACTGATCCAACCATGATCAGGGCAGCAATAATTGCAAAAGTCGTCTTCTTCCTTGCCTTTGCTTTTTCTATGAGTGAACCCATTTTTCCGTTTATGGATTCCCCATTAAAGTATTCTTTTATGCTTTTCATCAGAGCACGAATGAAGATTGATATATATATCGTGATAGTAATTGTCGTTGTAAACATTATGGCAATTACATGACTCTCCTCCGATTTCTCTATTAGAAATGCTATGAGTTAGAAGTGATCATAAACGCTATACAGATTCCTTAGTTTATAAGCAGCAAATTTTTAACTATGGATTCATGATTCAAAATGATAAATGAAGGCCAGCGAAATTTCCATATTTGACGGTGTTCCTGATTTCAGGGATTTTGAACTCTATCCTCATCAGGAGGAGGCTATACGTATAGTGGAACAGGGTTCCAGTGTAATGGTTTCTGTTCCAACTGCTTCCGGTAAATCACTTATTGCTTACTATTCCATTTATCGAACCATAAAAAGAGGTTCAAAGGCTATCTATATAGCTCCATTGAAAGCACTGGCCAAGGAAAAATATGATGAGATGAGGGAACTATTTGGCAGGGAATTCAGAATTGGATTATCCCTTGGAGATTATGATTCCGGACCTGAAATAATCAGAGGCTATGATATTATAGTGTGCACATCTGAAAAAGCAGATTCCTTTGTCCATCATGACCCGGACTTTTTAATGGATATAGGTACAATGGTCATAGATGAGGTTCATAACATTGGTGACCCCACCAGAGGACCTGCCCTTGAGATGATAATCACCGCTGCAAGGACTGTAAATCCCAGTGTACAGATAGTTGCACTTTCAGCTACTGTGAGCAATTACGAGGAGCTTGGAGAATGGATGGGTGCCAGAGTGGTATATAGCCAGTTCAGGCCAGTTCCTTTAAAAAAATACATTATGCATAAAGGGAGAATATTCCCTGAGGATGAACAGGAAGATCCAAGAGACGGGGAAATGGCAGATGTGATCCTTGAAAACATAAAGTCAGGAGGGCAGGTACTTCTTTTCTTTAACACCAGAAAGAGGGCAGAAAAGTTTGCCGAAGAGTTATCGGAAAACCTTGCCGATTACCTTCCATTACCTCAGATCGATCTTGGGGATAATGATTCAGACAGATACTACGAAAAATTAAAGATCACTATGAAACATGGCGTTGCATTTCATCATGCCGGATTATCTTACAGATTGAGAGAAATAGTTGAATCATCGTTCAAGGAAGGAAAGATTAAATTGATCACTGCAACACCAACGCTTGCAGCAGGGATCAATCTTCCTGCAAGGACTGTTATTGTGAGAGATCTCACAAGATTTTCTGACGGATATTCTTCGTATATATCCACTATGGAGGTGGAACAGATGATGGGAAGAGCCGGAAGACCGAAATACGATAAAGAAGGTTTTGCCTATATTTACTGTTCCACAAAAACCGCCTTCGAAAAAGGGCACGAATACTTCAGAGGCGAACTTGAACCCATTAAATCCTCCATGGGGCAGAAAAAATTAATGAGGTTCAATATTCTGGCATTGATAACAACAAGATTAGCCAACGATTTAAAGAGCATCATAAAGTTTCTGGATTCAACTTTGTTTGGAAGACAGAATATGACTCTTGATATTGAAGAATCCGTGACAGATGTCATAGAATTTCTCAGGGATAACGGATTTGTTGCCGAATCTTCTGGAAAATACTCACCGAGCTCGTTCGGACAGCTTGTGTGCAATCTCTATATAGATCCGGAAAGCGCGATTATATTGAAAGAACTCCTTGAAGGCGATTTTTCTGTGGAGAAAGCCATATTCAATATTTGTATGACCCCGGATATGACCGGATTCTATGTATCTCAGAACGATATAATCGAAGTTTCTGCCTTTCTCGATGCCATGGATGTGCATCAATACGATGATGATACTCTGAAGGCTGCAAAAACTGCAATGATCCTCATTGACTGGGTCAATGAAATACCCATAATGGAGATCAGTCAGAAATATGATATTGGCGCAGGTGATCTTGAAGGGAAGGTTTCCTCTGCAGACTGGCTTTCATTTGCCCTTTCGAGACTTTCTCAAAAATTCAAGCGGGATAAAATGCACGATTTTGAGATCCTGAATCTTCGCATAAAGGAGGGTATAGGTTCAGAGATTATTCCGCTGGTCGCAATTCCCGGCATAGGAAGGGTCAGGGCCAGAAGACTCTATAACAGCGGTTTGAAAAGTCTTTCCCAGATTTCTGAGACCAGTGTTTCCAGAATATCATCCATTCCTGGATTTTCAACAAAATTAGCAGAGACCACAATCAGTGGGGCAAGGAGGCTGATTAAATCTGGACTCGCATAGAACCTTTGCAAAGGTAAAAAAATCCAAAGCCCAGGAATTTATAAAGTCCATAAACGGCAAAAACCTTATGGATAACAATTACAAAATTATTCATAATGGCGATTTTGTTTATTTTCCACTTCTGGAAGGTGTTGAGGTTGAGGAAGAGACCGTCTCACTTATTCCTGAGAAAAATGAGAGAAAACCAACCCCAAGAGGGCATTCCGGAGCTTTTGATGTTATTGGAGATATTGCAATAATCAGGGAGAGAAAAGACGGAAACATTACAAAGATCATCGAATTTATTAAAAATACGAGAAAGAATATCAGAGCAATATACATTGATCATGGTGTCGAGGGCGAATTTCGTTTGAGAGAGCTTGAATTTGTTTATGGAGATGATAACCCTGAAACTGTTCACCGTGAAAATGGCATTATGCTCTGGCTCAATGTGAAGAGCGTTTATTTTTCACCCCGTCTTGCTACAGAAAGAATGATCATTGCGGGGAAAGTTAGAGAGAATGAAAATATACTTGACATGTTTTGC
>JAJZXT010000195.1 GCA_021806355.1 Thermoplasmata archaeon | reverse complement strand
AAACCGGGTCCAAATGAACCCGCATGCGACGAAGCGGGTCCGGAGGGGTTCGAACCCCCGGCCTATGGATTAAGAGTCCATCGCTCTACCTGGCTAAGCTACGGACCCGTAGCACCGCAATAACATAACGGCATTTAATTCTTTTGCGCATTTTTTTCATAATAATGTTTCCATTAACCGAAGGAAATTTAGTTTGTAAATTATCTACTGTTCAACATGAGTTTTATTCAAGAAATTCGGACTTCTTTCTCTCATAAAGGTTTAAATATATTCTTAAATTAACGTCCAAGCAAACCATACACTTTTGGCTCTGCGTGATGCAACCATCGTTGAAGCACTATATTATGGTGCCATTCAGCAGGTGTAACGGTTAGGTGATAAAATATGTCGACGCCGCATCATCCGAGACGAGGCTCTATTGGATACTATCCAAGAAAGAGAGCAAAGAAAATGCAGGGCAGCATAAGAAGCTGGCCCGAGATCGAAGGTAATCCTAAGCTGCAAGCATTTGCAGGGTACAAAGTTGGAATGACACATGTTGAGTTTGTGGATTATCGTAAAAGCAGTGTAACCGCTGGAAAAAATATAGCATCAGCGGTAACAGTCGTGGAAGTTCCACCCCTGACAATTGCAGCCGTCAGGCTATATGATGAAGATGAAACAGGACTTTCCGTAGTCTATGAGAAATGGGCTGAAAATCTTGAAAAAGAAATCTATTATCGAATTACAACGCCAAAGGAAAGAAAGGAAAAGCCTGTTCCCGAAAGTTATTCTGAGGTAAGGGTAACAGTTCACACAAATCCTGATAAAATAACCGGGGTTCCCACAAAGATACCAGATCTTTTTGAAGTGAGAATAGGTGGAGGAACTTTGGAAGCAAGATTAAAATACGCAATGGAAAAACTTGGCAAACAGGTCACGTTTGAAGACTTCTCAAAATCAGGAAACTTTGTCGATGTAACGGCAGTGACCAAAGGAAAGGGATTTACAGGTCACGTTGAAAGATTTGGAGTAAAGTTACTTCCAAGGAAGAACAGAAAACATAGAAGGATGATTGGTACACTTGGGCCATGGCATCCTGACTGGGTCAGGTTTACGGTTCCTCAAGCGGGACAAATGGGTTCACATCAGAGAACAGTGCCAAACATAAGGGTATTGAAGCACGGGAAAGCTGATGGAACGGATGATATCAATGTTAAAGGGGGCTTTGTAGGCTATGGAGAGGTCAGATCAGAATACATCTTACTCCATGGTTCCATTCCAGGTCCTTCAAAAAGATTGGTTAAGCTCAGGGATCCATCCAGGCAGAAATCTACAAATGTGGACAAGTTGGATATAACTTATATTTCAAAGGAATCCAAGCAGGGTGATTAAAGTGAAAACTTCAATATATACAATCAGTGGAGAATTAAAGGGGGAAATTGAACTTCCTCCAGTATTTGAATCAGAAATAAGGGAAGATATCTTGAGAAAGGCATTCAGAGCCGCAACATTATCATCAAGGCATCCGTATGGTTCCTCACCTCTTGCAGGTTCCAGAAGGGTTGGCCATACAACCGGTCCTGGACAGGGGGTTTCAAGAATGCCAAGAGTAGGAGGTTCTTCAAGAGCAGTTCTTCTGGGCAATACCGTCGGAGGAAGAAGCCCACATTCACCAAGATCTAACAAGGTTTTATACAAAAAAATTAATGCAAAGGAAAAGAAAATTGCCCTGTCTACAGCACTGGCAATGACAGCAAAGCATGAACTGGTGTCCAAAAGAGGGCACAAATTTGACCAGGAGCTAAAGTTTCCTGTCGTAGTTGAAGATGAGATAGAGAACCTTTCAAAGGCCAAGGATGCATTGGACTTCCTCGGGAACATTGGAGTTGTTGATGATATTGAGAGAGCAAAGGAAGGTACCAAGATCAGAGCCGGAAGAGGTAAAATGAGAAATAGGAAATACAGAACACCCAGAAGTTTGCTCATTGTCTCAACAGATCCTTCAAAATTGAACGCTTTCAAGTCAATTCCTGGAGTTGAAATATGCGGCGCCAAGAATATGACACTTCGTAAACTCGCACCAGGTGGTGACGGAGGAAGATTAGTGATTTACACAGAATCCTCTGTAAAACAGATAGGAGGGAATTAGATGAAATTTAACATAATATCTCCAGTGGCAACAGAAAAGACCATGCTTAAGGGAGAGAAGGAAAATAAGCTGACATTCATAGTGAGAAAGGAAGCGACAAAGAACGATATTGCAAAGGAGGTTGAACAACGCTTTGGCGTTAAAGTTCTTTCAGTAAATTCATTGAACACAAAAAAAGGAAAGAAAGTCATAGTTAGGTTAGCCAGCGAATTCAGTGCAGACGAAGTAGGAGGAAGAATAGGAATCTATTAGGGTGAAATTATGGGAAAACCAATCATACCGCAAAGAAGAGGAAAAGGTGGCCTTGTATACAGAAGTCCAAGCCACAGACACGTTACAGAAGTAAAGTTGCTTAGTGCAGGAAAATACAAGGTTGTTGATTTGCTACATGCTCCAGGAAGATCAGGTCCGCTGATGAAAGTGTTATCTGATTCAAAGAAGGTAGAATATGAAATTGCCTTCAGGGGAGCATATGTAGGACAGGAACTCAATTCAGGAAAGGTAGAATCACCTTCAGATGGAGATACAACATATTTGGGATTGATTCCGGACGGTTCTTTCGTCCATAACATTGAATCAATGCCTGGAGACGGTGGAAAATTCTGCAGGACCGCAGGATCATCATCACAGGTAATCAGTCACGGAGAGAATGTAAGTGTTAAACTACCCTCAGGCAGCATAAAGAATTTCAATCCATCCTGCCGTGCGACCATAGGAGTGGTGGCAGGAGCGGGAGCAAAGGATATTCCAATACTCAAGGCAGGAAGGCAAAAACATTACCTGCAGAGCAGGGCCAAGAGGCCAATATCTGTAAGAGGTGTTGCAATGAATGCAATTAACCATCCACACGGTGGAGGAAACCACCAGCACGTTGGAAGGCCAAGCACGGTAGGAAGGGGTGCACCGCCAGGAAGAAAGGTAGGAAGATTATCGCCGCAAAAGAGGAAGAATAAATGACAGTAAATAGACAGGCATCGGTAAAATCCATAAAGAGAAGAGCAAGGAAGTCCCAGAAAGTTACGCTTGGAAGGGCAAAGGAATTCAGGTATCGTAACTTCACGCTTGAAGAGCTTAAGAAAATGGATAAAGATCAGGTAATGAAGATACTACCAGCGAGAGCAAGACGCTCAATGAAGAGGGAAATGGGAATCGACCAACAGAAACTTTACGAGAACCTTATGGGTCCAAAAAAGCAGATCAAAACTCACGTGAGGGATATGGTTATTCTCCCAAGATATGTCGGAAAAATCATAGAGCTTTACAATGGAAATTCCTACGTAAAGTTTGAGATCAGGGGAGAAATGATTGGCCACTATCTGGGTGAGTTCGCACTCACAAGGAAAGATGTTAAACACTCTGGACCAGGAGTAGGAGCTACAAGGTCTTCGAAATTCATGCCATTGAAGTGATGAAAATGAAAGGATACTCAACAACGGAATTTCCTGAGAAGCATGCAAGAGCATTGAGCAAAGATGTAAATATATCATTCAAAGACTCAGTGAATATTGCGCACAACCTCAGGGGATTGAAATTAAAAAACGCCAAGGCACTGCTAGAAGGAGTACTTGAAAAGAAGGTTCCAATCAGATATTTCAGGTATCTTGATTCAGTATCTCACAAGAGGGGTGCAGGACCAGGAAGATACCCTGTAAAGGCGGCGTCTGAATTTCTTAAGGCGCTTTCCAATGCAGAGGCCAATGCAGAATTCAAAGGAATGGACACAGATTCATTAAAAGTGGTACACATTGCTGCCCAAAAGGGAAAAATGTTGAAGAGGTTTACACCCAAGGCATATGGAAGGGCAGGGGCAAACAATAGGGACCTTGTAAACATAGAAATTATACTGGAGGAAATGGAACAATGAAGGAGAGAAAATTCGTAAGTGACGCCGTGAAAAGGCTCCTTGTTAACGAGTATATACGAAAGGAAACTGATGCAGCAGGCTTTGGTGGGATCGAAATGAAGAGAACCCCCCTAGGCACAAATATCACACTAATCGTAAACAAGCCGGGACTTGTCATAGGAAGGCATGGTTCAAAGGTTCAACAAATCACCGAGACTCTTGAGAAGAAATATGGAATCGAGAGTCCACAAATAGAAGTGAAAGAGGTTCAGGATCCGGATCTGAATCCGCAGGTGGTTTCCAAGAAGATTGCACTTTCACTGGAAAAAGGATGGGCATACAGAAAGGCAGGAAACACAACCCTGAGAAGGATAATCGATGCCGATGCAAGAGGAGTCCTGATAAGGATCGGAGGCAAGATATCTGGTGAGAGGGCAAGAGCCCAGAAATTCTTCTATGGTTCAATAAAATACTCGGGGGAACCGGCAAGAAGCGGAATTCAACACGGTTTTTCCACTGCCAAAATGAAGCAGGGAATCATAGGGGTATCTGTCAAGATCCTTAACAAGAATTACAAATTGCCTGATGATATAGAGATTGCAAAGGAAAGAATAGTTAAAATTGAGGAGGTGAAAGTTGATGGCGCAGCTCAAGTCGGATCAGATAAGAAAGATGAGTAAGGAAGAGAGAGATGAACAACTCATGGCACTCAACGAAACCCTTTTGAGACAAAGGGCAAGCGTAGCCATGGGAGGAGCACCCTCCAATCCCGGATTGATAAAATCCGTGAAAAGGCAGATTGCCAGAATCCTTACAATAACCAGAATGGAGGAAATTAAAGAATGAAGGAAAAGAACTTTACTGGAATTCCAAAAGAATTGCAACCATGGGAAGGTTTCTCAAGGAACAGCCAGGCAATCAGGATAAGTGTCGATAAGAGGAGATATGGAAAGAATGTCACCATCATTGAGGGTTTTGATCCCAAGAGTGAGGATATAGGAGACATTGCCAAGAAGCTCAAGAGACGCGTTGCATCTGGCGGGACAGTAAAAGAAGGCAAGATAATAGAACTTCAGGGCGATCATAGAGATCCGGTAAAGAAACTTCTGGATGATATGGGCTTTAAAACAGAAGTGGTATAAGATGAGAATTCAGGATGTGGCGGACGATTTCATTGGATGCAAAACAAGGGTAATCGAATCAAGGAATCCCCAGATAGTAGGAGTTGAGGGAATAGTGATTGATGAAACCAAGAATACATTCACGTTGAGAAATGATGCCAAATCTATAATAATTCCAAAGGAAAGAGCAAAATTTCAGTTTGAGACAGGTTCAGGGGAGATAGTGTTAAAGGGAGATTGGATCAGGATAAGTCCGGAAAACCGGTTAAAAGAAAGCAAGAGAGTACTCAGAGCAATAAACAGGAGCGAAAAAATATGGTAAGACAAATAGGATTAGATGTGCCGATACCAGAGGGAGAATGCCAGGACAAAAAGTGTCCATTTCATTCAAATTTGAGTGTCAGAGGCCAGGTCATAGAAGGAGAGGTCATATCAACATCGATGATCGGCAGCGCAACAGTAGTTAGGTATGGAAAGAGAATTTCAGGAAAATTTGAGAGATGGGTCAGGACCAAATCACAGTATCACGTCCATGTGCCAGGTTGCATGGAGATCAATGTTGGAGATAAAATCAAATTTTCGGAATGCAGGAAATTGTCCAAGACTATTTCACATGTGGCAGTAGAGAGGTTGAACAAATGAGAGGAATTGCAGGCAGACAGACAAGAGGTTTACCTCTGGGCGCGAGGATGGTATGTGCGGACAACAGCGGCGCTAAGATTATCAGCCTGGTTGATGTGAAGGCATATCACGGAGTTGCAAGCAGGATACCTGCTGCAGGGGTTGGCGATCTATTCATTGCAAGCGTAAAGAAAGGAAGTCCCGAAATGAGGGCCAAGGTAGTATATGCTGTTGTTGTCAGGCAAAGGCGTCCTTTCAGAAGGGCAGACGGAACAATGGTTTCATTTGAGGAGAATGCAGCAGTACTGGTAACACCAGAAGGAGAAGTCAGGGGTTCGGAAATTAAGGGGCCCGTTGCAAGGGAGGCAGCAGAGAGATGGCCAAGAATCGCTGCAATAGCTTCTACTATTATCTGAGGTTGTCAAATGTTTGTAAAAATTAATGTTAATTTAAATAAGGAATTGAGGGAAAAATACGGAGTCAGATCATTTCCCGTTACAAAGGGAGATCTTGTATTAGTCAAGTCAGGGAAGAGAAAGGGAGAAGGAGGAAAGATATCCTTCGTTGACCACAGAACAAGGGGAATTCAGGTTGAGGGATTAAACATAGCAAAGGCTGATGGAAAGGAAAAACAATACCTTATCAGGCCAGAAAAACTCGTGATCACAAAACTTGACATAACCGATGAAAGGAGACTAGAAAGACTCAAAGAAATAGCTGCCATCAAGCACAAGGATATCACCGCTATAGAAAAGGAAGCCGTTGAACAGAAGAAAGAGGCAGAGGCACTGACGTATCAGGACGAGTCAGAATCAATTCAGGAGGCTGAGACGATATCGGAGGAAGAGCCATCCACTATTTCCCAGAATGAGGAGATGGATATAGTTGATGAGAACGAGGAAAAGGAAGACGCAGAGGAAGAGAATGCGGAAGATCAGGTAAGGAAGGAGGAAGATTCAAATGATAACCAAGAGTAAAAGGCAAACCATCCCAAGAGTTATTCAAATACCCAGGAAAACATTTTTCTGGGGTGTTTCAGCAGTTCCAGGAGGACACAGGAAGGACGAATCCATTCCTATGCTGCACATCCTGAGAGACTATCTTAAGATTGGCGATAAAGAGAGAGAAATTACCAGAATATTGAACGACGGCCAGGTGCTTGTTGATGGGAGGAAAATAAAACAGAGAAGATATGCTGCAGGCTTTATGGACATAATCAGTATCCCCTCAATGAAGAAACATTACAGGATTCTTTACGATAAGAGAGGAAAACTCAGGCCATATGAGGAAAAGGAAGCCTCAGCTCAAGTAAAACTCAAGAAAGTGAAAGGAAAGTATACAACGGAAGGGGGCAAAATTCAACTTCTCCTCCACGATGGCCAAAATTTTATCACATCCGATAGCACTATAAGGCCGGGAGATGTTGTAGCAGTTCACGTACCAGACAAAAAAATAGAATCGGTCATTAAACTTCAACCCGGGACAAGGGCTTTTCTAACTGGGGGTTCACACGTGGGAACACAGGCAGTCATCAAGAACATAGAAATAAGCAAATCATCTGGTTCCAACTTAATCCACATGGAGGAAGGCTTCTCAACAATAAGCGATTATGTCTTTCCCATAGCAGGAGGAAAATTCAGTTACCAGGTTCCAGAGCAGGCGGGGGATGAGTAAAAATGGCAAAGGAAAATCCAATGAGAGAAGTTATGATTGAAAAAGTCGTCGTTAATATTGGCGTAGGGCAGGCAGGCGAAAGGCTCAACAAAGCCATGAAGGTTATTGAGATGCTCACGAACCACAAGCCAGTTCTGACAACTGGAAAGAAAACCGTAAGGGAATTCAATTTGAGAAAAGGACTGACCATAGGGACAAAGGTCACATTGAGGGGTGAAGATGCCTCAAAATTCCTCAAGGAAGCATTCTATGCAAACGACAATAAGATTCACACTTATTCAATTGACAGACAGGGAAATGCCTATTTCGGCATAAACGATTATACGGAATTCAAGGGAATGAAGTATGACCCTGATATTGGTATATTTGGGATGGATATAGCAATAGTAATGAAAAGAAGGGGAGGTTACAGGGTTTCAAGAAGGAAACTATCCCAACAGCACCTGAAGCCAGCCCAGAGAGTTACAAAACCAGAGACGCTGAACTTTCTCAAAGAACATTTCAATGTTGACGAGGTGAACTGATGAGCCAGATTAAACTGCAGCCAAAGAAGAAATTCGGAAAGATTGATGGCTGCCTTAGATGCGGAAGGAAGAGGGGCCTTGTCAGGAGATATGGCATCAGGCTTTGCAGGCAATGCTTCAGGGAGCATGCACCTGAGATCGGATTCAGGAAATACAGTTGAGGTGATAAAATGAGACACGATCCTTTAAATGATATAATAAACACCATAAAGAATGCATCCAGAATAGGAATGAACGAGATAGAGATAGGTCCGGCAGGAAGACTGACTGGAAGCGTGCTAAAAGTAATGCAGGAGCACAACTACCTGAAGAGTTTCGAAGTAATAGAAAACAACATGGGGGGAAAATTCAAGATCACTCTTAACACCACAATAAACAACTGTGGGAGCATAAAGCCAAGATACGCAGTGAAGCACATCAATCTTGATAAGTTTGAATCGAGATATCTTCCAGCTCAGGACTTTGGCATCCTAATAATGACCACCACAAAGGGCGTCATGAGCCATGTCAAGGCAAGGAAGGAGGGCATAGGAGGAAAACTCTTAGCTTACATTTACTAGGTGATATAGTTGATAGAATGGAAAATAGTTCATACAGTGGAGATTCCAAAGGGCATTAAGGTAAGCGAGAGCGCTGGGCACATAACTGTTGAGGGGAAACTTGGCAAGGTATCCAGGGTTTTTCGAAACAATTATGTTAAGATAGAATTTGACGGAAAGAAGGTTACCGTTTCTGTGACAAAGGATAACAAATACACAAAAGGTATCAGCGGCACATGGGCATCAGAAATAAGAAAGGCGATAACAGGGGTTCAGGAAGGCTATAAATCAACAATGAAGATTGATTATACGCACTTTCCTACGAGGGTATCGGTCAGGGGAAACCTGGTTGTAATTGAGAACTTCCTGGGCGAAAGAAGCCAGAGAACCGCAGAAATCGTTGGGCAGACAAAAGTGGCAGTGAAAGGGGACAAGGTTACATTGAACGGTGTCGATAAGAAAGAAATCGGGGAAACTGCCGCGAATATAGAAAGGGCGACAAAGATCCGGGGCTTCGACCCGAGGGTATTCCAGGATGGAATATATCCTATAGAAAATGAGGTAGAGTAATAATGTCAGATATTAAACCATCACTTACCAAGGAAGAAAAGAAACTGTTAAAATATAAGTTAGAAAGGGCGAGAAGAAGAACGCCATTCAGAAGGCAGGAATGGTTCAGATACAAGAAGCTCGGAGAATCGTGGAGAAAGCCTCGAGGGAAGCATTCAAAGTTAAGGGAGCAACTTGACTGGAGACCGCCAATTGTCGATGCAGGATACAGGGGACCCAGGGCAGTTAGGGGATTACACCCATCTGGATTCAGGGAAGTAATGGTATATAACCTTGCAGACATTGAGAAGATTGATCCCTCGAAAGAGGCGGCAAGGATCTCAACAAAGGTCGGCGGAAGGAAGAGAGAACTAATAGAAGATAAGGCAAAGGAACTCAATATAAGAGTACTTAATCCAAGGGTAGAATAAAATGAAAATGGAAACCGCGAAAAGGATAGCAGCAGAAGAATTCAAGTCAGGCATAAGCAGAGTTTGGGTCGATACAAACAGCGTTGGCGAAGTGCTTGAATGTGCAACCAAGGAAGATATTCGCCAGTTGATCAGGAGGAATATCATTCAGATCAAACAGAAAAAAGGAAACTCAAACTGGAGGCTCAAGAAGAGAATTGGTCAGCTGTCAAAGGAAAGGAGAAGAGGGCCAGGCTCTATAAAAGGAACGAAATATGCTAGATTTCCTCGAAAGGCAAGATGGATCAAGACCATAAGGCCGCTGAGGGAAGAGCTAAAGACACTGAAGACCTCCGGCAAAATTGATCCAAAGGCATATAGAAAATATTACAGGGTAATTAAGGGAGGAAGCATCAGGTCAAGGGCTCAGTTGAGAACTCAATTGAAGTCGGCAGGGGTATTGGGTGAAGGAAAATGAGGACACCAAAGAATCTTAAGAGGAAAAGAGAGGGACAAACAGATTATAGAAACAGGCTTGGACTTTTGAGATCAGGGAAAGCCAGATTTGTGGTAAGGCCATCAAAGAAAGGTTTCACCGCACAGATAGTACAGTATAACCCCAATGGGGACAAGATACTCTGCACAGTAACCGAGAAAACACTGGCAAAACTCAAGATTTACAGAGAATCCAACAATACGCCTGCATCATACCTCATAGGCTACATTTCAGGGTTGAAAGCTCAGAAACTGGGAGTTGAAGAGGCCATATTGGATATTGGCAGATACAAGATCACAAAGGGGGGAAGGATTTCAGCAGCCCTGAAAGGACTGGTTGATTCCGGCATCGAGATCCCTCATGACAAGAAGATATTTCCTGACAATTCCAGGATATCAGGAAAACATCTGAAGGAAAGCGTAGATATAAAGGCGGTACTGAAAGAATTACCGGAAAAAATAGGTGCTTAAAATGGCAGAAGAGACATGGGTTCCGAAGACGGAACTGGGAAAGAAAGTTGCGTCCGGCCAGATAAAATCAATGTCTGAAGCGCTCAGGAGTAAATTGCCTCTGAGGGAATATCAGATCGTTGACTACCTGATGCCGGACATAAAGGATGAGGTTATTTACATTGAGAGAGCTCAGAGAATGACCGATTCCGGAAGAAGAATGAATTATTCTATAACATCCATCGTTGGAAATGAGGATGGATTCATAGGGCTTGGAAGAGGGAAGGCAAAGGAAGCAGCACCCGCAATCAGGAAATCCATAAATGATGCAAAACTTCACCTCATTGAGATAAAAAGAGGCTGCGGTTCATGGGAATGCGGCTGCGGAAGGGCTCATACGCTGCCATTCGTCGTTGAAGGAAAGTCAGGTTCCGTTACTGTCAAGTTGAAACCCGCACCCCAGGGAGTGGGAAGGGCAGTAGGGGACGTTGCCAAGTCGATTCTTAAGATGGCAGGAATAGAGGACTCATGGGGATTCGCCAAGGGTCACACAAAAACAACGGTGAATTATGCATCCGCAACATTTCTTGCACTGATGGAAACTGCAAAAGTTAAGATAAATCCGGCTATACATCTGAGTACGCCGATCTATATTGGGAGTGTTGCAAATGCTGGCAGTCATTAGGATAAGGGGAAGAACCGGCATCCGTCACGACATGGATCAGACAACGAGGCTTCTCAACCTGAACAGGATCAACCACATGGTTATCATTCCAGAGAATGAAACATATAGAGGCATGCTCCAGAAGGTGAAGGATTACGTGACATGGGGAGAAATTGAGAAGTCAACCCTGACATTGCTCCTGCAGCACAGATCGCAATTCAAGGGAAGGAAGCATTACTCCGAAGAAGAATTGAAGGAAAAAACAGGATTCGCGTCATATGAAGAATTGGCGGACGCATTAATCTCAGGGAAGATAATATACAAGGATATAGAAGGGATAGTTCCAATATTCAGGCTGCACCCACCAAGAGGTGGTCTTGAATACGTGAGAAAATCCTATGGACAGGGCGGCACTGGTGGTTACAGGGCATCTGAGATAAACAGATTAATAAAGAAAATGATAGTTCCGGGGGCGGATTTAAACGGTAAGAACAAGAACTAAGAAATTCAGGGGTTCCCATTATGGAAGGGGAATGAAATCGGGAAGAGGAAAAGGTAAACGTGGAGGGTCAGGAAACGCTGGCCTGCACAAGCATAAATGGAACTGGGTTCTCAAGTATGACAGGAACCACTTCGGTCCGATTGGATTTGTCAGTCACATTCAAAGGCGGCCGGATATCCCGATCAGCCTCAGGGATCTAAGCACGCAGTACGATGATCTTCTAAGCAAGGGCTTTGTCACCAAAAAGGGTGATTCGGCAACGATAAACCTTACTGAAGCAGGATATACTAAACTTCTGGGCACGGGTGAATTCAGGATTCCTTCTACTATAATAATAAAGAAGGCAACCGAAAAGAGCATAAACAAGCTTAATGCTTTGGGTATTACGGTAGAAACAGATGAGCAAGGTAATACAACGGAATAAGCGAGCAATCGTACCAGTAATTGTCATATACGCTCTTACACTGATAATGTTCTGGTACTTCGGGAATTTATCTGCACTTAGCCTTCTCATAACTGGTCTAATATTATTTCCAGTCTATGGAATGCTGTATCTTGTTGTGAGTTATGCTGGACCAAAGAAGAGTAAACTTTACGGGCTTGAAAACCTGGCTGCTAAATTACCGGCGGTCAAGAAGGCGAAAGGGCATGTGCAGTTCAAGCACAAGCTTCTATGGACACTCGGCATAGTTATTTTATATTTCGTTTTGACGAATATATATATTTATGGCTTGAACCAGTCGCAGACAATAGATGTATTTGCATCTTTCAGGGCAATATTCGCAGGTGCACAGGGATCACTGATGGATCTCGGAATAGGCCCAATAGTTACAGCATCAATCGTAATGCAACTCTTTGCCGGAGCAAAAATCTTCAATCTTGATCTCACGAATTCAGACGACAAAGCGCTATACCAGGGAGTCCAGAAAATACTTGTCATTGTGATGATTTTTGTTGAAGCAATACCGCAGGCTTTTGGCTACCTTATTCCCGATGCCGCTCTTGTTACTTCAATGAATGCTTTCGCGCCTGGCTATGGAGATTTTCTCTCCAAGGCGATAATCATCATACAGCTGTTCTTTGGTTCATATCTTGTATTCCTCATGGATGAGGTAGTTTCAAAGTATGGTATCGGTTCCGGAATATCACTCTTCATTGCAGCAGGCGTTTCCCAGCAGTTGATTACAGGAACATTTAACTGGAATCCGGCAAACCCGGGTCCTTTGTCCTTGCTTAATCCACCAGCCGGAACACTGCCTCATATTTTCTATGATGCAATATATGGAACCGCAGGATTCATGCAGGGCCAGGGTCTTGGCGCACTTTTCTTCGGCAATCCGAATCCAGTGATTGCACTCATAGGAACACTAATCATATTCTTCCTTGTCGCATATTTCCAGAGCAGCAAGGTGGAATTGCCCATTTCACATGAACGGGTGAGGGGTGCCAGAGGCAAATATCCTCTGCAGCTCCTATATGCATCAAATATACCAGTTATCCTGGCTACAGCATTGCTGGCAAACGTATCCATGTGGACTCTTCTGTTCTGGGGCAGTCCTGTTCTGAGTCATATTCCGTTGCTGGGGCATAATGCGCTGTTAGGTTCATATCTTACATCGGCACAGGCAACAGCTACAGGTGTTTCTTATACGACTCCAACCGGTGGTTTGGCATACTATCTATTCACCCCGAACGGACTGACTGAATGGCTGATGCCCATGGTTTCACCGGCTCAATACCAGACTCAGGTATTATTCCACCATGCTGCATGGGAGGAAGGGGTTCACGTTATCGTTTTCCTTGGATTTATGATCATTGCAAGTACAATCTTCGCAAAATTCTGGATTGAAACGACAAATATGGGTGCAGCTTCCGTTGCCAAGCAAATAATGGCACAGGGGATGCAGATACCCGGTTTTAGGAGGGATCCTAAAGTGCTTGAAAAGGTTCTCCAGAAGTACATACCTGCAATTACGATTTTTAGCGGTGCTATAGTGGGGCTTCTTGCTGCGGGCGCTGATCTTATCGGAACTGTGGGACAGACCAGCGGTACGGGTCTTTTACTTGCTGTGGGAATAGTCATTCAGACTTATGAGGCAATCGGGCGTGAACAGATAATGGAAATGCATCCAATTATCAGGCAGTTCTTTGCTGGTGCGTAGAGATGAGGGCCGTCATATCTGGGGTTGCAGGAGTTGGAAAATCTACCATAATAGATCTGGTTGAGAAAGGAACCAATTATGATGTCATCAACTTCGGAACACTCATGTATGAAATGGCAAAAGAGATTGGTCTCATCGCACATCGGGATGAACTGAGAAAGCTCAATGTTGATACTCAGATTAACCTGCAAAAGAAAGCATCCAGTGCCATTGGACAGATGGATGATGTGATCGTGGATACGCACATGTCAATAAAATCTCCAAAGGGATACATTCCAGGACTGCCAGAATGGGTTCTGAGAGAATTAAAGATATCTTCTTATTTCATAATAGAATCAGATTACAGGGAAATCAGGAAAAGAAGGAGTGCCGATTCCACTAGATTCAGGGATGATGACTCAGAGGATGATATAAAACTCCATCAGGAGTTAAATAGATATTTCGCCGTAGCATATGCAGTATATACCGCGGCGACGGTCAGCTTTGTGACAAACATCCAGGGTGCACCTGAAGTTGCCGCGAATGAAATAATAAGGAAATTGATGTAAAATGGTAGATGATTCACAGGCACAGAGACAGAAGGAGATGATGAAAACGCTCACACAGACACAGCTCCTTTATTTTGGTATATTTATCTTCAGTATGGTTGTAATATACCTTGCTCCCCTGAGGGAAGCGATTGGCTCTGCACTTGGGACAGTCCTTGACCCAAGCATAGGATTCAATTTTCAATATCCAGTTGTTACGCTGGTTCTGTCTGGTGTAATTATTGGTGTTGTTACGGCGGTACCAAGATATATTTTCACTGACTGGCTAAAGATGGGAAAAGCTCAGTCAAGAACAAGGGCTTTCTCTGAAGCTTTAAGGAAGGCCTACAGGGAAAACGATCAGGATAAGGTCAAGAAACTCCAGAAACTCAGGACTGAAATGACCATGGAACAGCAGGTAGTCCAGATGAACAACACCAAGCCTCTGATGTTTTTATCTTTTTTCACCATATTGATATTTGTGTGGCTATTCGTTTTCGTATACGTCATGAAATTTCCGTACATTTCCACACCGTGGAATCCCACCGTTCCTTTGCTTGGCGCTTTTCTAGGACCTATGCCATACTGGGTTTTCTTGTATTTCGTGTCCAACCTTGTTATCGGTTATTTCATAACAATGCTAATCAAATTTGTTGATTTTACATATAAGGCACGTGAAATCGAGAATAGGGAAATTCAAGGTCTTTGATGAGAATAACAATAAGCGGCACTATTGGAAGCGGCAAATCGACGGTTGCATCTATATTGTCAAAAATGACTGGTTTCAAGGTGTTCTCCGGGGGATATTTTTTCAGGAAAGCCGCCGACGATCATGGTATGACCGTTGAGGAATTTAACAGGTTCCTCGAAAGTGATCCCACATTCGATACCGATTTGAATAACGCTATCAAGGAATTCCTGGCGGATAATGACAACATCATAGTGGAATCAAGGCTCATAGGATGGCTTTCATGGAGAGGCAAGATTCCTGCTTTCAGGGTTTTTCTTGATGCAGATATAGATGAAAGGGTCAGAAGGGTCCAGAAAAGAGATTCGTCGGAAGAGACCAGGAACCTATTGATAGACAGGGAAGAATCTGAGGTAAAGAGGTTCAGGGAATTTTTCAACATTGACTTCTCGGATAAGAGAATATATGATCTCGTTCTGAATACAGATAGTATAACTGCTGAAGAGGCATCAAGGAGAATTTATGACATGGTCAATGCCAATAGATGATGAAGGGGGGTTTGTTGTTATAGACAAGCCTAAGGGTCCAACCAGCCACCAGATAGATTACTGGGTAAGAGAGATTACAGGAATAAAAAAGGTGGGCCATGTTGGCACGCTTGATCCTCAGGCAACGGGTGTTCTTGTTATGGCTCTTGGAAAATCCACGAGGCTTATAGATGTGGCACACGAGCAGCCAAAGGAATATGTCGGCATAATGAAATTGCACGGAGAAGTTGAAAGGGACAGGCTTGAAGAGGCCTTCAAAGAATTCACAGGTGAAATTATCCAGCTTCCACCCATGAGATCAGCAGTCGCTAGAAGACTGCGCACAAGAAGGGTTTACGAGATAGAACTGATCGAAGTGGTAGAGAGAAACGTTCTGTTCAGGGTCAAGTGTGAGTCCGGTACATATATACGAACACTGTGTGTTGACATAGGATACGTTCTTGGAACAGGCGCTAACATGATCGAACTGAGAAGGACAAGATCGGGAGTTTTTACAGAAGACCAATGCGTGAGCCTCCAGGATTTATCGGACGCAATAGAATTGTCAAAGGCAGGAAAAGAAAACGCCCTCAAATCGATGTTTCACGATGCCACATACCTCTTCAAGGAAAACGCGAAGATAATAGTCAAGGACAGTTCTATCCAAAACATATCGAGAGGCTCGGATCTATACCCCGGTGGCATCAGGAAAATAATCGGTGAGCCCATGAAGGGAGACCGGGTTATGGTTTCATCTGAATCAGGAAAATTTCTTGGAACTGGCACCATGCTGGCTAATTTCATGGATATATCCGATTTGAAAATTGTGGATTTTGACAGGATAATGGTTGATCCTGATCCACTGGCAGTGAGGATTTCCAGTGAATCTCCAGATAATAAATCAATTGAGAATAAACATGGATATAAGGATCAAGGGAAACGTGTATTCACTTTAACTTCAAGCAAAACTCAGAACAAGCCATACTCACCGGAAGGATCTGAGGAGCAAAGACCACAAATTGCCAATAAGATTCCACCAGTCATCAAAGAAGAATCCCCTCGAACGTATAATAAAAGTGCACCGCCTTTTAGCAGGGGAAAATCAAGGGATAACACCGGCGAAAGAGACAATAGGCAGTATAGATCAGGACCCATACCAGACTGGAAGAAGAAAAAAGGAGATTTTCAGAGAAATGGCAGAGAGCAGGAACGCAAGAGGCCACAATTCCAAAGAGAATTTACAAGAAGATCG
>JAJZXT010000005.1 GCA_021806355.1 Thermoplasmata archaeon | reverse complement strand
CCATTATGTGAATAAACATGAAGTGTCTTTCGTGATATCTGCAGAAGGTTCAGGACTTCTTCGGCTTTCATAGTTAATAACATATACATTATGTGTATATTAAGCTTCCATTATTATTGACTATACCCAAAGGAAATATCAATCCCCGGACATCACTGCAGGTCTTCTAATTTTAACCCCTTCTAATAGTAGCTGTCATGCAGTGGGCCCCACCATATCCCCCGGTCAATTCACTCAAATCGGCGGTTATATAATCTATCCCATAGGAATCCATGACTCTTTTATTTGGAAATAGCTCGCTTGATTGCTTTGAACTTCTTTCCCTTTCTACCATCTGCCGTACATTTCCGTCGATAAAGTCATTCTTCAGCAACTTCTCCAGAACAAGGCTTGAATCAATGCAGACGATCTTTCCATTCGATATTGTCAGAAAATTGGAAGAATATGAAATCTGTTCAGAAATATTCAGGTCTATAAATTCAAAGTCTTTTTCCTTGAGATAGTCAAAAAGGCTCGTGTTATGATCCTTTACATAAACTCCACCCGATGACTTCACAAACACAGAACCATTTGCCAACTTTGACAGGGAAACAGATGCAATGGCTACGGAATCCGAAGGAATATTGAAATAAGTGTCAAGGTGCATGTTTACCATTGAACCTCTTGTCCCCTGATCCATAAACTCATAAAGTGGATTCTGAAGAATTAGAATCTCATCGTGGCTCGTCATTCCACTGGATAAAAATTCAAGGGCACCCTGCATGTTTGTTCTTGGTCCTATCCCTATAAGCCCCCATTTACCCATAGGGATGTAATCCCCTCCCTCGAATTTTGAATCGCCAGATATGGTTTTTGTATTGCTCTTTCCAAATTTATTTGAAAAAATAAATTCGGTAAGCTCTGTTTCCCTTATCCTTTGAGACATTTTCATATTGCCGATGATTATGCCATTATTGCTCACAGCCTGCTGATCCCTCATAAAATAAAGGTTTGCAAGCGGAAGGTTTGAATAAATTGTTGGGTAACCAGGATCGGAATTATTTACTTTCTTGATATCAACCGAAGGCTCAAGGATCATGGTATCAAATAAGGTGCTCGCATCCAGTATTCCAAGATTTTTCTGCAGCTCCGCATTCATTTCAGCAGTTGTCTCGATTGCGCCATAATATCTCACCAGACGCGATACCTTTTCCTCCAGTGCTTTCCGGAAAGAAGGATTTTTGTCCGCCTCGTTGATCACCAGATCCTTTAATATTGACACTTTTACCCCGTTCTGTTTCAGGATCTCCTCTATTTCTTCATGTTCCCTGATTGCCTCCCTTGACTTGAAAGGCCTTTCAAAAAGGAACTGCTTAGGAGCAAGCATTGCATATTCTATTTCAGGACCCGGCCTGTGCATTATAACTTCACGTAATGTTTCCCATTCTGCATTTATCCACATGTTGACCACTTATACCCGGTAATAATCTTCCCTGTAAAGAAATATGTCTATCTCTTCATCGCTAATCTTCTCTTCAAGGATGATTTGCCTGAAATCCCTGGCATCCATAAAAACGGTTTCTTTTTCATCGCCAGAAATGCGTATGAGTTTTCTTCTTTCGCCAGTAATTCCCCTTATGGAAAATCTTGAGGAAAAAAATTCACTTTGCCTCATCTGGAGATCTCTCTTCCTCTCCAGGTCTATGAGGTACAACACCTGCGGAGAAACCTTTTTTACCATGAATTCAACCCCATTAACATCCAGTATATCGCCTGGCAAGAGATCCAGTATTCTCATGGAATATGTGTATCGATAAATTTCATGGCCTTCCTTCATTCCAGCAAGTGTCTTGGATACATTAAGGCTTGAAAAATAATCCCTTGATATCTCACGGCACACCTTGTCAGAATCATTCTTTTTTCCAAGGTAAATGTCATAACCTTCTGTTAATCTCTCCACGGAAGAGACAAAAGAATCTCCGGATTTCTTGGAAAGTGTTTCCATTCTATTTAGAATATAATTTGTCACATTCTCAAGGATCTTACTATCAACATCCTTGAATCCCCTGATTTGAACCTTTGCTTCATAATATGAACCCGTAGCCTTATTGCATGATGGACAGCTGACTTTTCTCACTTTATACGGGATCTCTATCTCCCTGTGAATATCGGGGATGTTTGGCCTTTCCACTGATATGAATAGAGTTGCAGTACCTTTATACGCATTTATCCTGATGGAAGAATCCTCAATATGAATTTTTGCCGTTTCATCGTTCGAGGAAATCGAATTCAGGAGTTTTTTTTCAAAGAGGGCATGCCCATCTCTCTCCATCCATCGTTTTCCCACTTGAACCGATTCGCATTTTGGGCAGACTGTTATTTCATATACGCCGGGAGTGTTTATCTTTATCGAAGAAGTTATGCATGCGCTGCATAGTCCATGTTCCACGGCCTCATTCGTCCCACAATTAATGCATTTCATTATTCTATCCTTGAATTCTCTTTGAATTGTTTTATCAGTGCGCCTGATATTATGTGTTTTCTTATCTCGGTTGTTCCCGCACCGATCTGTCCAAGAATCGCATCTCTCAAGAGCCTTTCAATGCCTGCGTCTTTCACATATCCATACCCTCCGTGGATCTGTATTGCCTCCCGCGAAATCTGCTCAGAAATTTCGGCTGTATAAAGAATTGCTGTAGCAGCATGAAGGGCGTCCATCTTATCTGCCTGAACTCTTTTAAGGGATTCATAAGCCATTATCCTTGCGGTTTCATATTTCGTATACATCGTCGCAAGCTTGTCCTGAATCATTTCAAATTTGTACAGAGGCTGGCCAAACTGTTTTCGTTCAATGGAATAATTCAGCGATTCGTGCAGCGCACGTTTCGCAATTCCAATAAATATGAAGCAAAGGATAATTCTTTCGATGTTCAGGCCACTGAGTATAATGCCTTTCCCTCCGTTCAATTCACCAACAATTCTGTCACTTCCCAATTTAACATTCTGGAAATATATCTCTCCGGTTGGTGATCCCCTCATTCCCATCTTGTTGAATTTTTTTCCCCTTGAAAATCCTTCATCGGAAGGAAGTATGACAAATGCGGTATAATCATCCCCGGTTTTTGCATATGTCAGGAAAAGATCAGAATATGGGGCATTCGTAATAAGAGTCTTCGATCCATTAACCGTAAATTCATTTCCATTCTGGAATGCAGTTGTCTTCATTGCGAGAGCGTCAGATCCTGATGAGGGTTCAGTTAAACCAAGGGATCCTATCCATTGTCCTGAAGATAATTTTGGAACATATTCCTCCCTGTGAATCTTCGATCCATTCCTGTAAAGGCTGTCGAGGCAAAGGTTGCTGTGGGCGCCGTACGAAAGTGCCAGGGATGCAGAGGAATATCCGAGCTCTTCTTCAATGATCGCCTGAGATAAGTAATCCATGCCTGCGCCACCAAATTCAGTCGGTATAGTAACGCCAAGATATCCCATTCTTCCCATCTCCTTGAACAACTCCACCGGGAAGAAATCCTCCTCATCCATCCGGATGCTCAGAGGTTCAACTTTTTTCTTTACAAAATCCCTGACATTCTCCCTTAATGAGATGTGCTCCTCGGTTTCCATTCCAATCATTGGGGGCATATCGTATCGTACGGTTTATAACTTTTTGATTTTCATGTCGAAACATAATTAGATATATTTAGAAGGGAAGGATATACTATAAAGAACCTGAGAATAATCTTAACTAGTAGCAAATAATCAGGTTCACATAGAGGGAGCTTAATTGTATACAATTATTGAAGATGAACACGTGACAAGGGTGCCACCACAGTTACTTGGAGCGTCATTTGATCAGGCAGTATTAGATGTGGCACAGGAGTCCCTATGCGGCAGGATTCTCGATATGAGGGATGAAAACGACCATGTAGTTGGGAAATGTTATGTTGTTTCATTAATAGACATAGAACCAGTTGGAGAGGCAACGATTGTCCATGGAGATGGTGGCGTTTATCAGTCAATAAAGTACAGGGCTCTTGCATACACACCAAAAATGCAGGAAGTTGTTGATGCTATTGTCATTTCTGTTGTGCCAAAACTTGGTGTATTTCTTAAATTTGGTCCCTTTGAGGGGTTGCTGCACATCAGCCAGATAATGGATGATAGAATTGACGTAGACCAGGTTAATCAGAGATTCATCGGAAAGGAAACGGGAAGAGAAATCAGAGCAGGGGATATACTAAGGGTAAGAATTGTGCTCTTGAACCTCAGTTCTTCATCAGTCAAGGATAGCAAAATAGGATTCACGATGAAACAAGGTGGACTGGGAAAGAAGGAGTGGATAAAGAGCCAGAAGAAGGAGGAGGAAAACTAGTTGAAACCCATATATAAGGCATGCAAGGAGTGCAAGAGATTGACTTCCGAGAAACTCTGCCCTTACCATGGAGATTCCAAGATGTCATCAGAATGGTTTGGTTTCATAATAATATCAAATCCACGCAATTCCGTTATAGCGAAGAGAGCAGCCATCGCAGAACAAGGAATCTATGCAATTAAGGTCAGATAAGGACTATTTAATTACTCCAATCTCCAAAAGGTTGATCGAAGAAAATAACGGGATTATAACGGATGTAAACTTTATCAGGAGCAATTTAGCTGGTTTTAAAATAATCTCTGTTGGGGATTATACAACTGATGTTTTGACAAGATTCCATATAAAACCATGGATTGAAGTTGTAGATTTGAAGACCAAAAGAGGGGAGAAAGTTTATTCTTCAGAGGAGGGCTCAGTGAAGGTAAGCAACCCTCCTGGAGTTATTTCAGGCACGTTAATTTATGCCATATTATCTGCCTTGCATAAAAACACGCATACAAGAATAGAGGTCAACGGTGAGGAAGATCTTGCAGTCTTACCAATACTTTTTTATGCTGACGAAAATACAGTTGTAATCTACGGGGTTCCCGATGTTGGCATGGCTTATATCCGGGCATCCAATGATGCAAGAGAGTTAATATCAAAAATAGTTGAAAAAATGGAAGTGAGAGATAGATGAAATTGAACGTAATCGAGGTTAAGGAAAACCCGCTGTTGAAAAGAAAAGAGATAAGATACCTAATCGAATTTGACAATGATACAAGCCCTTCAAGGGAGACAATAAGAGAGGTTATTGCGAGAAATTATAAAGCAGATCATTCGCTCGTCATTGTGGATAAGAACCTGCAGATAACAGGAAGCCATTCAATGGAAGGATATTCAAAGATATACAATAACAAGGAAGCTGCAATGCTATACGAACCAGATTATGAACTTATTAGAAATAAGCTCAAAGAGAAAGAGGTTAAGAACTGATATGCAAAAGAGGGAGATATATAAACTGGAAAATAACAAGATAATGAGGCAGAGAAGAAGTTGCCCAAGATGTGGCACAGGAGTTTTCCTTGCCGAACATGAGGACAGGGTAACCTGTGGCCGATGCGGCTATATGGAAATCAAGAAAAAATCGAAACAATAGTAACTTTAGCGATAATATTTTTAGTTTGAAAACCATTTAATTTATTTGAGATTCCTGTAACATCTGGATAACAAGATATAGATTTCCAAATCCTGGATAGCATATCTAAAAAAGGGTTTGGATTGAGAAAAAGTGCATTTGTGAAGACTGGAGATGAGCTTGGTTGTTTCCCCTGCAGATTTTTCAATTTCCTTATATTTAGATTGGAGATGTTTCTTTCCTTCTTCACTGTGCGTTTCTGTCTTGAGAAGTACCAAAAGATGGGTTAACTCAGCATCGAGGATAACTGCAAGGTCAGATAATTCTTCAGAATGTTCATTACCTAATTCTTTTCTTCTGTGAGATATGAAGCAGTCGTAATGTACGGCACCTAAATTGGTAAACGTGAATTTTTCACCCGTCATCGCCTTTTCAGAACAAATATAGCATTTAAACTCAGCCATGAAAAGTAATCAATTGATTACATATATAATATTTGTAGGTTTTTCTGATCTGAAAGAGTAATAACTTTCAATTTCTCTTTCAAATGATATGCTCTGCGGCACTTTCTAACAGATAGCATTTTAGGCATACCCTCACCAATCAAACCATTGAAAATTCTCACCTCTCTTTTTGCCCTCATTCTCTATGTCAGGGAGGGGTAGTTGACATTGGAGCGATTACTTAAGAGTTGCTTTGCCTCCTTATTCCGTCTGTATTATTGCCCCAAAAAAAAATATTAGAAATTGGTTTTCGATAGGTTTATGGCGAATCAGTTTGGGTTGGGGAGCCTTTCCATTTGGCAGCCTTCCATTTTTTCCATCTCTTATAAGCCCGTATCTCAAGTGCGATGTCTCCTAGAATTATCAGGATTAGTATCAAGTCAAAAAAGTAGAAACCCGGGAAGATTTGGTAGATAATGAAATTGTATCCTGATCTCGCCACGGCTTGCGATGCTGAATTGTACCAAACTTCATTTATTCCGCTTGTAAAAAATGGCATTTGGCCAGTTACCTGTGCACTGTCACCATACTTTGAGAATGTTGTTCCATTCATGTTATACCGAACAACAGGTTGGGAAATTGAATACACTCCAGGATTCGATGTTGTGAAGGAGAACGCGTTAGTAAAGTTCTGCCCAGGAGAAAGAGTTGGATCAGTAGCAACTAAACTGCCTGAGGTTATGTTAATCGCACCCATATATTCACTATAAAAAGAAGTATCATTTATTGAAACTGATGTGAGTGTACTTGTATCATTATTTATCACCTTTTCTGTTACCGTATATTCATTACCTCCATTTGATGAGATTACTGTGTTTACCTGAATATTTGCTGGGAAAAGGTGGTTTGACGTCATGGCTATGGCGTTCATCGAAAATGTTCCACCTGGGGCGTTAGTGACATTGATATCTCCTTTAAATTGTGAAGGAAACCCTTTATAATTAGTGAATATTGTAAAATTGCTTGAATTTGTTCCTTCGGGCACCCCTAACAAAATTCCATAATTTGCCTGGTTGTCAGAAAATGATACATTACCATTAAACCCAAAGATCTGTGCGCCAGAAATTTTATGAACACTTGAAGATGACGTGACCACACCACTTTTTGCAAATAATCCACCGTCAAAAACAAGGGAACTTTGTGAATTCATGGTTGAATTCAGTCCGATATACTTCATGATTTCCCTGGTAAATATGCCAGAATGGACAAATCCAGCGATAAAGATGGATGAATCTACGCTGTTAGAGAAATAACCCGGAACGAGATAACCGGATCTAATCCCAGATACAAAAATCTTATTGGAACCCGTATTTGATATGGATGAGGAAAGATCATTGACCATAGCGTTTTCAGATCTATAATAATTGCTGGTGAATGCATAGACATAAAGTGTTACGTTGGACGCAGATATGTTAAGGAAAGAGGTTTTTAAAGATAATTCAACAATAAATGTCCCATTTGAACCGCCCAACTGTGACATTATACTGCTTATTTCACTGTGAGCAGGACCTGAGGTGTTAGCAAGAGTTCCATTGTAAGCCATAACTATGACCGACTGGGGCATCAGGTTCCAGAATGATGAGCCAATAACGCCTGAAGAACCGATCTGATGGCTAATACCCAGACCATTCGCAACGCTTCTGAAAAGCTGGGGCAAATTGTCTGTCTGTGCTACCAGGGTAATAATAGATGAGGAATGTGCGCTCTCATATATCCAGTTAGAATTTGATTGGCTACTGTAAGCTGCCATATTTAGAAAAATATTATATGAAGACCCCTGAGTTCCGATAACTCCTGCAGAAAGAATGTCCTGATTTGTATAGTTTCCTGCCATCACGTTGGCATTCTGGCTTGCTCCAGTTCCTATGCTCGTAACTAAATTAGAGGCTGATAAAACCGGATACGTAGCATTATTATAATTCGAAAACGAGTTGTAAGCCGGGGAATTCATGTAGTTGTTGCCATTATCGTGAATAGCTGAAGTAGCATGGGGGGTATATACTCCTACGAAAGATGCCATGACTAAAATAATTAAGATAAATAACAGGGCTTCCCTGGTCTTTTGACCTTTTTTTTGTTTTCTTGGAATCGCACTCTTGTTTGTCCTTCTATAAATGAATCTACCCATCAACCCTGCCGTGATTAGAATAATTGCTAAGTTTATTATCAGGTACGGAAGAAAAACCATCAGAACAGTGTTGATAAAGCCATTCAGGTTAACACCGCCGATAGCCAAGAAATTGGAATATTTGCTTCTGCTGGCAGAGGAAATGATGAAAGTGGAGGATCCTCCTGATGAAGCTGGATTAAAGCCTGAAGATGCAACTTTTTGAATTGTAAGAAATACTCTTGAAAACAACGGTTCAGCTATAATCGTTCCAATTGTTGTTCCGCCGGGGGGTGGAGGAAAACCATTCGAAATCGATCCAGAGCCAATAGTGCTTGTTAAAGTTGTAAATTTACTCTTAGATTCTACATACAGAGATAGAGCACATGCTCCTATAAAACCCCAAAGGGAAAAGTAAACTCCAACTGCTGCCCATACCGCCCTACCTCCTTTCATGGCTACTATCCCTATTATAATGCCTATTAAAATCAATATTGGAATCAATACTAAATGAACAAGTGCGTCACCTAGCAGAAGAAATAATAATGTGAGAATAAATATTAATGGTGCCCCAAATGTGGGGCCCACCCAATTAATTAGTGGCGAATAGAAGGGAGATAAAAGGTAGTAACAAAGGGCAACAGCGGAAAAAAAACCCACAAGATAAGCTAAAAATCTTCCCATTTGTAAAAATATTATGAATAGTTATATTAACATTATGTTTGTTTTTTAAATGGCTTTTGCTTTGAACATTATATCAAAAGTGGGCTAAATATCATCTATTGAAAAATCACGAATTGGCTCTGAAACCAACGCTTTTGATTCCATTGGCTGCGGCAGGTGTAACCTTGAAATTAGGTTTTCCAGTTGCTTTTTATATATGTGGGTTCCGGTTGGAATAGTTCTGAATGATACTGTCAACACTTGTTTTTCTACATTCAGCGAATTCATTTTGATCTTGAATTCTTCTATTTCCTGCTGGTTTGGGAAGCAGGCGAGTATTATCACCCGATTTAAAACAAAGTATTTTGTCATAAGGAAATTGTGGTTGAGAAGCAAGCATACATCTCTTGTCATGATTTTTACCCGAGAATTTGGCACTTCCGCCATATAAATGGCAAATATTCCATTTTCAACTGCTTTTATATTTATGATTGGTTCCACAGTAAAGGCATTTCCCGCTGAAAGTTTCTCGATTGACTTGGAAACAACCGTCCTGTTGATGCCTGTTTGTGTTGAGATTTCCTTAACGTTAAGGAGTGGCTGGCTCATCAGTAGATCAAGAATGGCCAAATCCTTCTTGGAAACGGAACATTCCAACCTGTTATCGGTTAAAGTTAGCGATTGCTCAAGAAGATGCAATCTCGATTCAGTTATTTCATTAATAAATTCTATGGGGTCCTTCCCTTTAGGATAAATAAAATCTACCATTATATTTTCATCCTCAATTAAGTAGAGATAGTTAATATACTCAATTCGTTTTAAAAATTGGACCGTTTCTTTTGGTAATGGAGTTTTCTCATTTATAGCGATAACCGCTCTATTAAATCCCAGTATTTCTTCATTCGGCTTGACTATAAGATCAACTATGAAGCCCTCCGTGACCATATTCCTCCATCTATTCTTTACTGTTGTTATCGGAAAATTGTATTGTTTACTGATATCCCATAAGCACGCACGTTTTTCAGAAAGATCATTTGGCCACTGAATAGTTCTCAAAATGATTTTATCCATTTCAGTGAGATTCACATGTTATAAATTTGGTTATGTAATAAATATGTTACGTCTATATTGATTGTCTTTAATAATTCATAGTATACACTACTGATTATTATTATTCTTACTCATAAGAAATGTTTCTTATACGCCAGATACAGTATTTTAAAGATATTTCCGTAAAAAAATTGATGACCGTATAACAACTATTTGCTAATCAATTTTTTTAGAAATTCTAAAATACTATATTTTGGTTTATTAGATAATAACCATGCGTGAACAGATTTCTTCATTTAATGTGTGGATATCCTGATTTTCTTTCAAGCCTTTTTGCCAAATTTAGGTTATATTTTCGTAGAGCACTGAGAAAATGATTCAATATACAATCTGACTGAACTTTATTTAGAGGCATAGAGTCCTAATAAACTGAATGTTGGGGTTGATCATATCATACTTAGAGCTGCTCTAAACAATCTTATGGGTGTCATAAACAATGTATGCTTAAATATTTAATAGGTGAAAGCCTTAGGGCATAACGGGCTGGTAGATCAGCGGTAGATCGCTTCCTTGGCATGGAAGAGGTCAGGGGTTCAAGTCCCCTCCAGTCCATTTGGAATTGTAATTCACAGCCGAGCCGTTTGAACTTATGGCATAGCAATTTTAGATTTCGAAGAGGATGAAAATTTACCATAGCCGAAATCCGCCTTCTAGACAAAAGAAACTTTATAAGAAAACATCGTAACCTTCTGCGACTAACGTGATTAATTCAAGATCCTACCTTCATATATACACTTTAATCCTATTAAGGTATCTTGCTATGCTCATTCATGTTACAATGATAAATCACTATCCAGAAGGCAGTGGGAATTGGAGTGCCTATTTTCTGGATAGAATTTCAGATAATTTATTATCAAATTCCTCCTCAGAAATGAGGCCGGAGTCCCTTAATTCCCGTAAATTCTTTATAGATTGGACAGAAGACTTCCCAGGTATTTGGTGACCAGGCCGCGGAGAGGATAATTTATGAATATTCAGATAACCTGCTCTGTACCCCATGAATAATGCTACAGCCGCTATTGCTACTATCCCTCCAATAATGGCATATTCTAATATTGAGCTTTTAGGTGAGGGGCCAGCCATAGCTATATTGGTTTTAACAAGATTTACCGTACCTTTTTCATTAGTGTAAGTATTGTAGGAAAATATAGTTCCTGAAAATGAAAATTTTAGCAGCATACCGGACGATTGTGATATCCACATAGTAGCATTAATTTGCGACTGTGCCGAACTGTTGTGAAAATTAATTTGATCGGCAAGATATTGGCCAGCAGGGGTACTCACACTAACTCCTGTGGAAATGGTAAAATCGGTTACATTTAACCCACCAATATTAAAGTATCCCGTATTCTTCGTGGTTCCAGAATTGATCAATGTAAGCGATGTGCTATTTACAGCCAGAAGCTCAGACGGATTGTTAAAATACTCTGAATATGATGTAACGCTTCCATTATCATTGTAATACAATGTAAATTCCTGTAGTGGAACACTTACCTGTTCTATTGATTGATTTATATATGCATAATATGAACTTTGTCCAGTATTTGATTTTGTACCTGATGTATCTGATGTGTGATAACATGCAAAGGCCCCATCAAATGCCCATTGCGGGACGTTGTATGAAACCTTTACCGGTGCACTATGTCCAGCATAGCTGATTGCAAAAATCGTGCCATTTCCGCCTTTTCCACCATTATACCCATAATAGTTATAATCTAATGAAAGTCCTCCATTGGAATTACATATTCCTTTGGTAATGCCGCCATTTCCATAAGCAATGATGATTGATCCACCACCTCCCGCACCCTGCATTCCATAATCACAGGTTCCACCATATACTGACTCCCCAAATGCATTAATTGTTCCTGCAATGACTGCGTTCGCCTGAATGTAAATACCATATGAACCATAACCTCCAGATCCAGTCCCATAATTTCCACGAACAGAGCCGCCTGCAGCCCCACTGATATAGTTCTGAATGCCATTCGTGAACCATTTCGAAATACTATTCGTCGTTATGTATCCAATAATTTGATTCTGATCTAACTGATTGCCATTGCCTCCATTACTATTTGCGTTAGCGATTCCACCCGGAACCATAGTTGAACCAGAATAGTAAGCTGAGACACCATAGTTTGTTCCAGCACTTGCTCCCCCACCGGAACCACCAGTTGATTCGGGTAAATCACTGGAAATATATCCTTGGGTAATCGAATTGCTATTGTATCCCGAACACACGGTGCCAAAATTTATAAATGCTCCCTGAAGAATGATGCTATATCCATTGGTAATTAATGTAGCTCCACCGGCAATTGTTAAATTATCTCCATAAAGATTTGAATGAAGAGTTGTTCGCTGTGTTATAACAACATTGTACATTGAATTTGATGAACTATTTCCTTGAGGATTTTGCGCAGAGACCGGCACAGCAACAACAACCACAGATACTATAAATAAAACGATAATGGCAAATGCAAACATCTTTCTAATAAGACTCGTGCCTATCACCTTCTTGTTTTGACGCTATGCATTTCATTTTATTGCTTTTCAAAATAATTTCTTTTTTTGCCATTAATCCTGATCTATAAATCATTATTTTTTTTTCTTCCCGTCCATCTCCATTCCTTTCCATCCCATCTTTATTCATATTATTTATCCTCATTGTTGATTCCTCTAACCCACGCCACTCATCCAGTCCTTTCACAATTGCCACAAACAATATTCGAGCTAATAACAAAAATCTCAGGATTATACAAATTTGAACCGATATGTGAAAAAGCACAATTTATCAAGTAAATAAAAGTTAAAGACCTTGTTTTTTCTGAAACAACGAGCGGTGACGAATGTAATGGCTTCATCGAATTATGAAACATCAAGAGAACATAAATTTTTGCTAATCACTCATTTTGAAATTAGCACTCTATTTCAGTAGTGAATATTTATATAGCCAGAGTATTTTTGAGATTATGTTAACTTGCCCAAAGTGCGGTTCAGTGTTTCCGGATGATTCAAAATTTTGTCAGAAATGTGGAACAAAACTCTCTCAGCCTGTCGGGAATATTTCTCATGGAGCAAATAAGGAGGAAAAAAGTAATATTAATATTTCACAGGATAACAAAGCAGATTCGATAAATTTACAAAATAGCCCAAAGGCAGAGCCGGCTAAGCCACTTGTCTCCAAAACAGAAAATATTGAGGCTCCCGTTGAAAAGCAAAGCAGCAGTAAGGAGATAATTGAAGCAGAATCAGAAGAAGGCAAAGATGATGAAACTATTCGAGAAGAAATCCCAGATAAAATTGATTCAACCTCACATTTTGCCGATATAGATAATGGAGCTCAAGAAGAAGCTCCCCAGGTTTCCTCGCTTGCCAACAAGGTAATTGCCCAGAGAGTTATAGATCCGGGTCCGTTCAGGAAAAAGAAGGTTGAAAATAAAATTGAACCTGAACCTACTGTTCCAAGGGAACCAAGTCCCAGACAGCCTGAATTGGTTAGCGGTACCCCCTTGGAGAAGGCACTGTACGAACTCAAGATGCTATATGAACATAAGATAATAACGGGCGAGGAATATTCTTCCAGAAAGAAGAAATTGCTGTTAGATTTTGTGAATAGTTGATGAATAAGTGTTATTTCTTTGATATAAAGCAAACCAATTTTTTTTAGTAGTGATGCAATAATTCAAAATTGGCGATTGAAAATAAAACAACGTTAAATATTATCAAAATCTTCGTTTCCTAAATGATGATAACTGTTGAATTCCTCCTCTCATCGTTAGCTATTTCTATGGGAGTGGCTACATCTTACATTCTTTTTCTCTCAAGAAATCCCACAAGCTCACTTAAAATCGTGATTGTGTACATTCTACTCGCAATGATGAACGGAATGCTGCTTGGTCCTGCAATTTATTTCTCCGGCATATTTTCGTTAACTGTAGATTCCACAATTATACTCACTGCAGGCATAATGTCTCTGGAGATGGTTTATCCCCTTTTCATTTTTATCAACGGAATAGGCAACCCTCATTCTATCAAGAATGTTAACCTGAAATTATTGATTGTTGCAACTTTGCTCAATGAGTTTTTAATGAGCCTTGATTTCAATTCCTATGTTTCTGGCATTTCTGCCTATACTTTATACAACCACAATATGCCAGCAATCTTTGCTGACACTGTGTCGTCTTACTGGTTTATTTTTCCCATGGCACTCGAGATGTTTCTCACCGCTTTTCTTGCAATCAGAAAGGAGTACAGGAAACCGTTTACTTTCATCGTTTTTCAATCAGTAATTATGTTTCTTACGCCTACAGCAATGGCTGGATTTACCTGGCTTTCAATATCCATATATGCTGGAGGCGTTTTCATGACAATCCTTCTTGTATATCTTTTTGAATCTTTATACAGAGATAATTCCATAAACAGAGGATTTGCAAATTACGTCATAGAAATCCTCCTGACTTATGCATTGATGATGATTGGCGTATTATTTTATCAATATGATTCAGACAAAATAATCGTTTCAGTGGCAATAGTACTGGAGATGATAATTTATATCAATGCTATTGTTAGGCCTGGTTCTTTCAGAGAAAAAGGAAAGATAATCTGGATTGCGGACAGGAAATGGTCAACCGAATTCCTTCTGTCCATCTTCATAGCAGAATTCGCAATGGGAGCTACCTTTGATCTGCAATACTTTGGTGCTGCGAGATTTCTTAACGCTATGGCACTGACATCCATATCTGGCTCAATTCCCAATATTTTATCCGCGATTGCTTATGATTCCATAATTTTTATTGGAAGTATAACAGGTTCATCATGGTTTCTCATCATGATGGGTTTAGAGATGGGCTCGCTTGTAGTATTCAAGATTCTCAAGACCCGTGAACTTGAGAACAGAATTAGGTTGGGTCTCTTGATTGGTGCATACGCAATCTATACCATATTGATTCCAAGCTTTGTGATTCCGAATGCCCAAATTTATCCATTCATAGGGTGGTCCATGGGCATTGGTGCCGGAGGCGGATTACTTCCATATTTGATCATTCCCATGCTCCTGACCTATGTCTTGAGCGGATCATTATCCCTGTTGTTTGGAGCTCGCCAGCTATGTTCTGTTTTCTGCACTGCTCCCCTGATGTACCAGGGTACATTTTATGATTCAATGAAGAAATTTAACCGCACATCTGGAACTGCAAAATATATTAGTACTGGCGGGGAAAAGAATGCCATTTATCGAATCGTATCAATGACTGTATATCTTTCACTTGGCATTGCTGCCATTATCTCTTTGCTGGATTCATACCATATCCTGAATTATACATTGTACGGAACCGATCCACTGTTTTTCATTTACATTATTTTATTCGATATGATGTGGTATGCAGTCTTTATCACAATGCCTTATTTTGGAAGTTATGGCTGTATAAACACTGGTTATTGCCACTGGGGAAATTTCAACCGGTTCATAGGAAGATTTGGCCTGTTCAGGCTTAAGGTAAAAGATACAAATCAATGTGTTACATGCAAGACAAAAGATTGTGCAACTGCCTGCCCGGTTGGCCTGTCGTCACAGCCGGGGAGTTTCATATCCTCGGGAGAGTTCAAGAATTCGAGGTGCGTTGGCATTGGAGATTGTGTGGAGGCATGCCCCTATGAAAATATATTCTTCTATGATGTCAGGCATTTCCTGAAGGAAAAGCTCTCAAGAAAGTGAACAAAATATTCATGAATTCTCCAGGGCCTTCTTCCTGATGCCTTCCGGTGTGCTGGAATCAAAAAACCTGAATGATATCATAAAATAGTATATTGTTGAATAAGCCATTGAAACGGCGAAGATTATCCACCTGACTCCAAATTGGCCTGGTATCACCACACTCGCAATTAATCCGACAGCAGAAAAGAGTATCAAAAAGATAAAGAATTTAATATTTTTCTCCCATTTTGGTTCCAGTTCATTTCGATGATTATGAACATAGGATATTGTGTAATAAATGGCAAATAACATCACAAGAGAGAATAAAATGGTCAGGTATGCTGCAAATTGGCCATCGAAAAGGCCAGGATCAGAAACCTGCATCAATATAATTGAAATCGATATCCTTTTTCCTAACCCACTATGAACTCTTACATATAAGAGAATGAGCATTTCGATTATCATTGGAACTGCAAACAGATAATTTGTTATTCCTGCACCGAAGAGATTAATTGTGTTCAGGTAAAAGTTACCATTTCCAAAGCCTGATGAGAGTGTATAAAGCAATATGGCCATTGAGATCTCGTTCCAGCCAACGAGTATAGACATCCATTTTGCATGGGTCTTTGTCATTCTTCTCAGATTTCCATTAAATGCCGAAATAAGGACATATGACAGGATAACAGTCATTTCGAACATCGAGATATTTATGGCCATAACTTCATTGAGGAATGTTCTTGGGAAAATTAGATAATAATCAATGGAATTTAGCATCCCGGACATCATCGAGAGGATCAACAGAATTGCGGATATCTTCCTGGTTCCAAGGGTATCAAAAAAATTTGAAATGTATACGATTATATATATAATAAGCGGGGTCATGAGAACTTCTGTGAGTATAATGTACAGGAGATCGTGCATATGGAAGGGTATGAAAAATTACTATAATACAATCATGAAAATGTAACTTCAATTCCATGATATCTGTATTGCTCTGCTCATTCTATTCCGAATTATCATATTTCCAGGGGAATGCGCAAGCATTTCTGTTAAACATGTTCCTATCAGGTCAACTACCCCTCCTGACGGAAGGGACTTGTAACTCTTATTAGGCTACAGTAGGCTGGTTGACTGCAGCCCTATTTTTTATGATGGGTGA
>JAJZXT010000131.1 GCA_021806355.1 Thermoplasmata archaeon | reverse complement strand
GGTGATGCAGCTTTCCGGTTTGAGCTTGCCCATGAAAAGCGGACCCTTGCGATGGGGGCATTTTGAATCGTATGCAAAATATTTTCCTTCCCAGAATGCGACCGTGAGATCAACATCAGGAAGTTCAAATCTTCTTTTGTCACCTTCCTTGAGGGAATCCTTATTGATCTTTATGGAAGGCAAGGAAGCTTACTCCTTCTTAGAATCAATAAATTTCCAGTCGGACTTCAAGGACCCTTTTCCTCTCTTCTTATGGAGGTAGTTTATGCATGATAGGGCAGCAACGGATCCCTGGCCTGCGGATATTACGGCCTGCTTGTAAGGGATATTAGTCACGTCACCGCATGCGTATATCCCTGGCTGGCTTGTTGCACAGAATTGATCGACAATAACTTCCCCTTCCTTGTTAAGGTTGACCAGATCGCCAACAAACGACGTTTTCGCTACATAACCCATTTCGACAAACACTGCCTCCACAGGCAGTTTTTGCTGCTCTCCCGTTTTGGCATCTTTTAGCATTAAATACTCCACGTTCTTGTTTCCGGATATCTCCTCTATCTCCTTTTCTGTAAGGAAAGAAACATTCTCGTGAGCCTTCACATCCTCAACCATATCTGAACTTCCCGATATTTTCTGTCCCTTTTGAATAACGGAAACTTTCGATGCAACAGTGCTCAGGTAAAGGGCAGCCTGGAGCGCATGATCTCCTGCACCTGCAACAGCCACTTCTTTGCCTTTATATAATGGGCCATCGCATATGGAGCAATATGAGACTCCAAGCCCCTTGAATTTGTCTTCTCCTTTCACATTCAGGTCTCTTGGAGTCTTTCCAAACGCAAGGATAAGTCCCTCGCTTTCAAATTCTCCACTGAATGTTTTTACCTTGAATAACTCCCCGGATTTTGATATTTCGGTTACCTCATCGTAGACGAATTTCACGCCATACAGGGTTGCCTGTTCCTGAAATTTTGAGGCAAGGTCGAACCCGGAAATTGAATTGAATCCAGGATAGTTCTGGATATCTGTTGTAAGAAGTCCCTGCCCGCCAATATCCTTTGTTATTAGCAGGGTATTCATCCCCTGCCTTGCTGAATATATGGCGGCGGTTAAACCTGCAAAGGCTCCGCCTATGATGATAATATCATTGTCCATTTTAATTCAACAACTTCTTTATTCTCGCATCAAGCATGGGTTTTGGCACTGCGCCAATGCTCATGTCAACCATTTTTCCGTCCTTAAACATAAGCACGGTTGGAATGCTTCGAATATTGAATTCAGTCGAAACACTTGGATTTTCATCCACATTCAACTTTCCAAACGTAACCTTGCCAGAATAATCCTTCGCCAACTCCTCTATTACTGGGGAAAGATATCTGCAGGGTCCGCACCAGGCTGCCCAAAAATCAACCACCAAAATCTTCTCTGTCGCAACGCTGTTCTTAAAGTTCTCATCATTCAATTCTATCGGTTTCACTTCTTTCACCTTTCCTGACATAATATCTTTAAGCATCTTCTGCCTAATCATTTCAATGTCATCATTGACCCTTTCTGTCAACCTATTCACCTTAGATATTACAAGAGGATATTGATTACTGATTTAAGAGTTTTATGGTATTGCTAAAACCATGCAAAACTATAAATTAGGCAGATCAATTACTAACAGATGTCCGGTGGAAATTCCCTTTACAAAGTATCATTGAAAAGTGCATGTTGTGATGACCTTTTAACCTGCCTTTTCATGCTTGGACAGACAGATATATTGCTATTCAACTGCATGGCATTCAACAGTGAGTACACACTTGATGATCTGGCGCAACTGTCAGGGAAGGACAAAACCACAGTGTTCAGGTCATTGCAGAAGATGGTCAGCATTGGGATCGTGATAAAAAACACGAAAACTATTGCAAGAGGGGGGTATTACCACACCTATTACCTCAGTGACATGGAAAATATAAGGAAAATCTCACTTGAGCGAATAAATGCAACGCATGATGGATTCCTGCAATTATTAGATCAGCTTCTCAAGGATATATCCATGAGAATAAAGCCCGTTGAGAGTTCATCTAATTAGGATAATAAACCCTGCAATGAGTCCAAACAATGTGCCTATAACAAAACCGCCACCGCCTATTATGGCAACTAAGCTTAGCAGCATTATAATGAATCCATTGACGAAATGGTCTCTATTCGTTCTTCTCATTCTGTCTGTGATACCGAAAATGGTGGCTCCGCAAAACATTGCTATAAGGGCAAAGATTACTCCAGTTACCCCTGTGAGCACAATAAAATCAAATGAAACTCTGTGTATAGCCAACCCTACTGATGCAAACAGAGTTCCAATTAGGATTAGGAATCCGTTAAGAACGATTAATACCGCACTGAGTAAACCCAGAATGTAGGTTAAATCTCCTGCTGCTGCCCTAGATGACATTATACTCAATCAATTAATAAGTTAATAATATTGCTGATTGCGACAAACGATTTGATTTAGCGGTCACTATCTCCTTTTTTTGCAATTACACGATTCTTACCTGCTCTTTCAGTATATTTTCCTTGAGATGAATATTTATGGAGCTAAAAGTTAGAATGTCAACCTTGATTCCTATTTCAGCTTCTATCGCTTCTTTCAGCGATATTAGATCAAATAGACCACATCCATCAGGAAACTCTACAATCAAATCAAGATCGCTCTTGTTATTGTATGTTCCCCTGGCTCTGGAACCAAAAACGGATGCTCTCACAATTTTAAACCCGTTAAGTATTCTGGTAACCTTTTGAATAATCTCCTCGTTTGAGAGTATAGTTCCTTTTTTCTGTGTGATGATGTTAACCAATCCCTCGCATGATAAGAGGCTATTTTCTTATAAATAGCTACCCTACTTAAGCATGAGAAAGTTAAATAAAGGATAATTGTATTACATTACTTGCGAACATGGTCTCAGACCAGAGAGCATGTTTATCCGCAAATTCAAATTGGACATATTATTTATAAATTTTTTATTTCATTT
>JAJZXT010000011.1 GCA_021806355.1 Thermoplasmata archaeon | reverse complement strand
CAATGCGATCGTCAAAAATACTCTAAGATTTGAGAGAAGAGTTTCAAATTTAGAGTTTGTTAAAATGAACGATTTTCAAGAGACAACGACCCACAAAATAGAAAAAGACAACTCACTAAATTATTTCATATATCTTGCTCTCAAAATCGCAATCTTTTGAACCGGCCTGTCATTCCTATCCGTCTGGATATTTCCAATAGCCTCAATAACTTCCATTCCCTCTACAACCTTGCCGAACACGGGATGTTTCTTGTCAAGATGGTTGTTATCGACCAGATTTATGAAGAATTGGCTACCGCCAGTGTTTGGACCTGCGTTTGCCATAGAGAGTGTACCTCTTAAATTCTTGTTGCTTTTCCCGAATTCATCCTTGATTGAATAACCAGGTCCACCCGAACCTGTACCGGTGGGGTCGCCCCCCTGAATCATGAAGCCCTTGATTACCCTGTGAAAAATTATACCATCATAAAAGCCACTTTCAGTTAGTTTCCTGAAGTTCCCAGCAGTGACTGGCATTTCCTTTTCGAACAACTCAATTTTGATATTGCCCATCGATGTTTCCAGAATTACATTAGACATCTCTTATCATAGGTCAATCAATAAGTAATATCTAATGTTTTTTCTCAGGGAGTCTAACATTTCTAGGTCACTTTTGGATCATATGAGCAGGAAAACCGGGATTATCAACGTGGAATTGAATTGCGTTATCCCAAACAAATGCGTTTAGTGACATCCTTTCCCCGCCAAAGTATTGAAGCTCCCTGATTCAACCGTCTCAGGTGTCGTAACTAAGGAGAGCCCATCAGGTACTTCTGCACATAGTGCTCTTTAAAAATCTTTTCTGATTCCAGCTTAAGATTGCATTTCTTTCCAATTTCCATCAATTCTTCCCCAGAGAGTTTAATTTGCCTTGGCGGACCTATTTGCGAATCTTTCAAGAACTCAAAGAATATAAATTTGGCTCCCTTTTTTGCAGACAGTTTCAAATTCTCAATCAATTGCTCCTTACACACGAAATCATGGAAAACAATAGAAAAGAAGACTTTATCATATTCGGGAAATTTCTTTATCTTGCATACATCGTCCTCAATGATCTCGATGTTTTCTATTTGCTCTTTTTTCATTTCATTTCTCAGGAGGTTATTTCCTTTCGCGCTCATTTCTATTGCAATTATCTTTGACTTTGGTGACTTCCTTGCCATTTTTAGGGCATAATAACCATCACCGGAACCTATGTCTAATATGACCTCACCTGCCTGAGGATCAATGACTTCAATTAACTCCTCAACTGGAACCATCTTTTCTCTATTAGCCCTTATTCGCTCATAATCAAATTCGTGCATGAAATCTAAAGCACATATTAGATGATATATTTTCAGAAAGAGCAAAAAGAATATACTCTAACTTTCATTCTGATCGATACGATAATAAATGTAAAGGTTAAAAGAGGCTCCAGAGTTCCTGTGGAAAATAATGGAACATTGACAATCTACACGAATGAAGAAAGGGAAAGAGGAAAGGCAAACGCTGACGTTATTGCACAGTTAAAGAAAATGTATTCAGCTAACTCTGTTTCAATTATCCGTGGTGCCAAGTCCTCCAGAAAGGTAATATTGATAGAATTGAAAGATAATTTGTAAAAGAAAATTCGAGATTGGTGTTACCTTGAAGTGCTCTGATGGACTGATCCAATATTTATTCACAATTAGAGAAAAGAATGTCAATAAATGACCATGATGTTGAAAAATTCAATACCTGAGAAAAGAGTGTGATTTCCACCTGAAATTGCCATTATAAAATAGTCCGTTCGAATTCCGCATGATAAATATATATTATTGATGCTGCATTAATCGCACATCATTTTGATATCAAAAAAATTTATATTGCCAGATAGGATCGATTAGCTCAAATGAAGAGTGAAATTAGGGTTATTCCAAAAAAAAAGAAAAATAAGAAAAGCAAGGGTAAAGATGAACCAGTTTTGGAACCCGATACTTCACCACAAATCAATAAATCATATGAAATAATAGATGAATATAACATAATTTCAAGGGTTGTTTCTATTGAAATTGCATGGAATAAAGACACAATGGAAACGCTTTATATTGTCCATGAACCCGAAATATCAGAAGCCGAACTGAAAGAGATAGAGATAATCTCAAAGAATATGGAACAGATTGTCAGGAGTTCCAATAACCTTCCGAATGAATTTTCGGTAAAAGATATTGAGCAGATAATTGACTCCTACATGAAATCAAGGAGAACAAAAATACCAAAGGCTTCAATTGACAAGTACAAATATTACATTCAAAGAGATTATGAAGGGTTTGGACGGCTTGATCCAATTATCAGGGACCAGTTTGTGGAAGATATTTCCTGTAATGGCGTTGGCTTGCCTATCTTTATTGAACACAAGCGTCACGGCCCGCTCAGAACAAATATTCTTTTCTCTTCCGAGAAGGAACTGGATTCATACGTCATAAGACTGGCACAACTCTGCGGAAAAGAAGTGTCTATGAACGATCCTATCATGGATGGAACCTTTCCACAGGGCCACAGGATCCAGATAACATACGGAAATGAGATTTCAACCAAGGGTTCTTCGTTCACGTTCAGGCTATTCAGGGAAACTCCATTTACACCTGTTGAGATAGTGAAATATGGAGCTGCTACTACAGAGATAGTTACGTACCTATGGTTTGCCGTGGAGAACCTGAAATCTGGCATCATTGCCGGGGTACCTGGTGTGGGGAAAACCTCCACCCTGAATGCAATGATGATGTTCATACCCCCAAATACAAAGGTATTCAGCATTGAAGAGACAAGGGAAATTAACATTATGCACGAGAACTGGGTTGCCACATCCACCAGGGAAAGTGTGTACAATCAGGGAAATTTGTCGGGACACAATGCTCCAATAGGAATGTTTGAACTTGTCAGGATGGCAATGAGACAGCGCCCTACGTACATTCTTCTCGGGGAAATACGAGGAAGGGAATCCTATTCCCTGTTTCAGGCAATTTCCACCGGACATACCGCTTATTCCACAATCCACGCCGATAGTATGGATACGCTGGTTAACAGATTGGAATCAAATCCCCTTAATATTCCCAGAGTTCTCATCAGTTCACTTAACTTTGTAATTTTCAACAAGTTTGTGAAGATTGGAAACAGGATGGTAAGAAAGATAACGGAGATCGACGAGGTTATGGGTGTTGATTCTGAAACAAGAGAAATTCTTTACAACAAGGTGTATAATTTCGATTTTAACGTGAATACACAAGTTTATAGCGGGTACAGTAAGATATTGAAGGAGATTCAACAAACAAAAAGGATGAGTGATGAAGAATTCAAGGAAGAATTCGACAGAAGAAAGAAACTTATTGACCTGATGGTTGATGCAAACATTATAGACTTTGCAAACCTAACAAGAATTGTGAACGTTTACTACAAGGATCCTGAATTCGCCCTCAGGATGGCTGGGGGAGGAAAATAATGGCTGGCATTTTTTCGAAGGATGGCATTGCAAAAGGATTAAGGAAAACAGGGAACATCGTTAAGAATGTAGACGAGAAAAAACAGGATAAAAAAAGATTAAAAATGCTCAGAGTTGAAAGGCTCGGCATGTTTGACAGGATTTCACTTGAAATCTTCGGTGAGATGATTATAAAATATTCTGATACGTCCAGAATTGATGTCACGCTTCAGAAGGCCAAGATTCCCCTAACCGGTGTTGAATATCTTTCAAGGGTTTTCCTGGGTGCGACCATATTTATAATAGTTTCTGGTATTTTTGCAAATATCTTCGCCCTTCGCCTTCCCCATTATGCTTTCCTAGCCTTTGCAATCTGGTTCATGGCAATAGTTGTTTACTTCACGATGATGATCGAACTGCCAAATTCCACTGCTGGCTCCAGGCGAAAGAAAATCGATGCCGTCCTTCCGATAGCAATGGGATACATTGCTACCATGGCATCCGCAGATGTGTCAGTAGACAGTATTTTGTACGAGCTCTCAAAGAGCGAGGAATATGGAGAGCTGGCAAGGGAGGCAAAGGGGATATCCATAACAACCAAGCTCTTTGGGAAGGATATTGTTACTGCCATAAAGGAAGGGGCTTCACTTACTCCCTCAATAAAATTATCAGAATTTTTGCAAGGGATCATAACCACTGTTACATCAGGCGGTGACCTTAAGGAATATTTCAAGCAAAAGGCTCTCCAGTATGAAACGGAATTAAGTACCATAGTAAAGAGAAATTCTGAATCACTCTCGGTCATGGCAGAAAGCTTCATCATAGTTGGCGTTACATTTCCGCTCATACTCATGATCATTATTGGGGTTGTTGCATCCCTGACACCAGATCCCAGCCCTGTGTTATCCCTTGTGCTGTATCTCATAGTATTGCTCATAATTCCTGTGATCGCAGTGATGTTTGCCCTGATTCTCAGCAGCACAATAAACGAGGTGAAATTATAGCGAAAATAAAATTGAAATATTATGTGATCTCTGCATTCGCTGCGGTTGATGGCGCCATCCTTTTCATTGGCATAAAGGGTATTATTCCCATTATGAGCGTCTTAGCGCATCCTCTGACAATGTCGACGATTCTTCTTATGATATTGCTATTGCCCTTCGGGATGGCGGATTTTGCGGAAACCAAAAAGCTCCAGGAAGCCGAGAGAAGAATCCCGGATTTCTTAAGAGATCTTGCGGGACATACAACCTTTGGGACACCCGTTTCGGAAGCCATTCTCAGGAGCTCTGGAAACGATTATGGCCCGTTGAATGAAGAAGTGAGGCATGTTGCAAGCCTCATAAATATAGGCGTTCCTGTGGAAAATGCGCTTGATGGGTTCGGGACGATTCTTGGTGACCAGACAATTGCAAGAGTGGGGAAAATCCTCAAAAAAGCCAGTGAATCCGGCAGCAATACCGCTGATGTCATTTCTATGATATCAAGCTTTACCACACAAACATACCTCATGAGGGAGAGCAGGGCGGCAGATATGCAGAATTATTCCATGGTAATGGCAGTTTCTTATGGAGTTTTCCTCTTCGTTATATTGATGCTTGATCTTGATTTCTTTACACGTTTGAAATCGTCTGGAGCAGGAGCAACTGCCCTTTCACCTGGTTCTGCTACTTTTCCCGTAATCGAGAGAATTTTCAGTCTCGGGATAATAGTTCAATCCCTGACGAGTGGTTTGATCTCAGGAGTATTCAGGGACGGAAGGCTCGTTTCAGGCGCCATGATTGCCGGTGTACTTTTACTCATAAGCTTCGTAGTCCTAACATTCGCAGGTGTCCTTTAAATGAGTATTTTTAAGAAAAAAAAGAGCAGGAAATCCCAGACTATAACAAAGATCAGGTTCCCGAAGCGGGCGACCGAGGATCTAATATTTCAGGAAATAATTCCAGGGCTTGTATATTCAAGGGTTTTTTTAAATAGAGTAACTTCCACCTTTTTATATGAATTGATAGAACCTGAAATCAGCCCAACGCTGTACAAGCGATATTCAAGACTTAAGCTCGATTTTATCAGGGCCATAACGGAACCTGAAAAATATGGAGATATTCAGAGAGAAGATATTCCGTCATTATTCATGCTAAAACTGAAGGAGGATGGATATAAACTCAACACTGAGGATACTGATACGCTTACCTATTACATTAACAGGGATATCAAGGGATTTGAAAAGATTGATGGCCTTTTGAAGGACCCCAACATAGAGGATATATCATGTGACAGGGAGGAAACCCCCGTATACATATTTCACAGAAATTTTGGTTACATCGCAACTAACGTGAAATACGACACGGAAGAAGAATTGAATTATTTCATTAAAAAAATTGTTCAGGATGCGGGCAAGCACATTTCCATTGCGAACCCAATAATAGATGCAACATTGCTGGATGGTTCAAGGATATCTGCATCTATTGGCACGCATATAACAAGCAAGGGTCCGTCTTTTACAATAAGGAAGTTCAAATCTGAGCCCCTGACTGCGATTGACCTGATCCAGAAAGGACTCTGTGATTCCAGGGTATTTGCTTATTTCTGGGTTCTGGTAGAGTACGGATCAAACATCATGGTAGTGGGTGGTACCGCAACAGGTAAAACCACATTCCTGAATGCCCTCCTTTTATTTGCCCCTTCACAGAGAAAGATAGTGTCTATTGAAGATACTCGTGAAATTAACCTCGTTCACGAAAACTGGGTTTCAATGATCACGAGGAATGGATATGGCGTTCTTGACAAAGAGACGGGAAAGAGGGTTGGAGAGATCGATATGTTTGATCTCCTGACGGTAACCATGAGGCAGAGGCCAAGTTATGTCGTTGTGGGTGAAGTCAGGGGCGCAGAAGCATTCACGGTATTCCAGGCCATGTCCATAGGAAGATATGTCTTCGCTACATTCCACGCTGATGACATTGAGACTTTCATACACAGGATGGAATCAAAACCTATCAATATACCAAGAAATCTTATTCTAACCCTTGATGTGGTTATCATTCTCTCAAACCTGACATCGGAAAAAGGTTCGCTGAGAAGAATAAAAACTGTTTCTGAAATTACGGGACAGGATCAGATGAGTTCCGAGATCGTTATCAATAATGCCTTCACGTGGAATTCTGTGACTGATACAAATCCGTATTCCGGTTTCAGCTATGTCCTGAAGAGGATTGCGGAAAAAGAGGGAAAATATGAATCCGATATGGAGAAAGAAGTTGAAATCAGGGCAAAAATCCTCGATAAGATGATAGAGAAGCAGATTACAAACTATAAGGAATTCTACAATCTGGTCAACCTGTTCTACAAGGATCGAATAAAGCTGTTTGAGACCCTCGACATGAAAGAGGAGGTTATGATCTAAAACCCCTTATGACTTTTCATCTGCTGTTTTTGGAAGAAGCCGTGAGGCAATCATGGGAACGTAGAGTGTCTGGAGGATAATGGAAAGTATTACAACAATTGCCACGGTTACCTCTATCGTTTGTCCCCATCTGAGCAGTAATGGAATGCCAAGGGTTGTACCGATTGCCAGTGGTATTGTTGATTCAACAATTGAGACCACCCCTCTTGGCCCTACTAATGAAAAAAACGTCTTGATCTTTCTGTTTAGCGGCGGGCTTGACAGGTTATTTCTCCTTATCCTGAATACTGAAAGGAACACCGCTAGCGGCCTTACGGCAAACAGCACTATCAAGGACATAGCGACTCCTATGATCCAGTAATTTTTAATATCTGCCAGTGTCAGCATGCTTCCCATGAGAAGGAATATGACCCCCTGGGCAAGAAAGGATAAATTTTCCTGGAAGCTTCTTTCCCTGTCATAGAAAATTGATTTCTCAGACAGGTTCCCTATTATGGCCCCCGTTGCAATAATAGCCGGAAATGGCGTGATGTTGATTGCCTCAAGGAACGTAAGCTCGAATATTATGACACCTAGAAGAAGGCCAACAATCAGGTTTTCAAAATTAAGAAGCTTGTTCAGGTAAAGTATGAGAAATCCAATAACTATTCCCACAACTGATGGCACCGCTATCTGGATCAACAGGAATGATACGATTGCCGGGACAAAACCTATTGAATTTGAAAGGAAAAGGAAAAGTGTTACCGCGCTTGACTGCGGAGCTATTATTGCGATTGCCAGTGTCACGAATATGATTGCAAGCGGATCGTTGAATAGGCTTTCTCCTATAAGCGTCCCTGAATAGTCCTCCTTTATCCGTATCTTGTGGAAAAGTGGAAGGAGGGTTGCCGGATCGGTGGGGGATATTATTGCGCCAAAGAGAAAGCCTATTATGAAGGGTGCCCCAGTGATCAGAGAGAAAAATAATCCAGCAAGTAAAGCAGTTATTATCATTCCTATAGTATTCAGCGATATGATCCTGCTGAGGTGCCTCCTTAAGACACGGAAGTTAATGCCATGGCTTTCATAGTAGAGAATTATCATGAGACCCAGGATCCCAATTCCAAAATTTGCAAAGGTTGTCATAAGGGATTCAGAGAATTGGTAATTGATTATTCCCAGAACCGGGCCAAAAATGATTCCAAGAAATATAAGAACGGGAATCTCAACTATTGAGGCTTTCCTTGCTATGGGTATGGAAAAAGATGCAATGATAAGAAGGAAAGCGAATTCCAGAATGTGGCTATCTGCAAATATCATGATGCAGGATCTTCCTCTGGATTATACGGCATCTTACGTTTGTGCAAGCTCGAAAGGTAGAGTCTGGAGACGATTTTCCCTTCCCTGTTATTTGGAAACTCTCCATTTTCCTGAAAATAAATAAGAGTTTTATCCAGATCAACGTAGCTGATCCCAAGATCATCTTCATCTGTCTGGCTTTCCCATAATCTTGCACTGGGTTTTTTATTGATGATAGAGGCAGGTAGCCCCAGCTGGGAAGATAGTTCCCATACCTGTGTCTTGTATAGGCCGATAATCGGCTCTATATCGCAACCTCCATCGCCGTATTTTGTGAAATAACCGGTAAGATATTCTGACTTATTAGTGGTTCCAACAACTATTCCATTGCTGCTGTTTGCTATGGAATAGAGTATTGACATCCTGATTCGCGATTTCATGTTTCCAATCGTTGCCGGCTCCTCAATTTTAAGGGCCTGCTTATACTGGTTTAGAATGCCTTCTATGTTTATTGTCCTGAAAGAGACATTGTTAAATCTGCAGATTTTGTCTACGTCTTCCAGATCTTCAGGTGGCGATTTTAAGTCTGGCATATATATTCCTATGATCTTTTCCTTTTCCAGCACCCTTGACAGCAATGTCAGAACCAAAGAGCTGTCCACGCCTCCGCTTAATCCAATTACGGCACTTTTTTCCCTGATTTTGTCAGACAAAAATTTCAAAATGCCGTCAATTAACAGAAGCAATCACCACTCAATCAGGTATGGCTCAACGGGTTAATTAATATTTCAATTTCATTTATGCGACATTTTCATGACTCTTTGCCTGAAAATTGAAGAAGTTGGTTTTATTTTTGATGTCGGACATTTGAGATTGTGTACCGCAGGCATAGTAATTCCTGTGCGGCGAAGCGTCTACACATTATCTGAATTCAGAAGATCCATGAGATTCCTGAATAACATTGATGATGTAACCGGTCCAACACCACCAGGAACTGGAGTGATGAACCCTGCTATTCCTGTCAGTGTGTTTATATCGCAGTCTCCAGCCATTCCTTTCTCGTTGAAATTTATTGAGGCGTCTACTATGTTTACGCCCATCCGGAAATCCTTGCCGGAGAAAAATTTATATTTTCCTATGGCTGTTACTACAGTTTCAGCAGATTTTAATATTTCCTCAAAGTTCTTTGTCTTGCTATGGCAAACCGTGATTGTGTAATTGAAATTGAGCAGCATCATTGACAATGGTTTTCCTATAATATTCGACCGGTTTATCACGACAACTTCCGAACCAGTATCGAGATTGAGCGAGTTGATGATTTCCAATATGGCCCTTGCAGTTGCAGGGTAAACGTTCGCCTTGTTTAGCATAATCAATCCCAGATTGAGTGGATTCTGGGAATCAACATCCTTCCTTCCGGAAATATGTGAATAGATTTTAGCTGCGTTCAGTCCATGCCTTACAGGACTTTCTACCATGATTCCATCCGTACTATCCGATTCGTTGAGAAATTCAATTTTATCTATTATTTCCTCTTCGCTTGAGGTTTCATCTAACCGAATTATCTCAACTTCGATCCCGATCCTGGCACCTTTCTTAATTTTTGATTTTATGTATGATTCCTGATCCTGAGAACTGGCAGTTGATATGAGGCATAGTTTTGGCGTCCTCCCATGCCTGTCCTTATATATTGACGCATCCTTTTCTATGGATCGATCAATATTTGCTGAGAATTCCTTTCCGTCAAAAATCGTGGTCATCCCAATTCATTCCATTTAATTACGCTCTTAATTTCGCCAGTGGGCTTGACCGTGAAAATATTGGTTTCTTCCGGCTTGAAAATCCCCGTAATCATTCGATCCATGACCCCGGGATGGGCAAGATGCCATTTCTGGATAAGATCAAGAGCCTTCTCATAATGTATCCTTGCTGCGTCCACTGATCCACAGATGGTAATATTCCTCTCAACAATCCAGTCAATATCTGCCCCGGTTATTACACCGTCAGGAGCTCTTCCGTTGGTTCCGAATAATATGACTACGGCGTTGTAAGTGGCTTTTCTCAGGAATCTTACAATTGTTGAAGGATCACCGCTTGTATCTATAATCAGGTCCAATCCGAAATTTGTTGGAAAATTTACATCTTTAGAATAGTCAACGAATTTAACTCCAAAGTTTGCACACATCTCCAGTTTGCTGTCCTCTATTGGATGCCTGTTTGCCATATAGGTTTCAAACCCGTATTCCCGGGCAACAAAAGAATAGAGAAAAGCTTCGTTTGCACTTCCTATTATGAGGGCGTTCTTTCCCTCATTTGTAGAGAATTCATTCTGGAATATTGATCTTGATGAGACCTTTTCGAAGACCTCAAATGCCTTGACCACATTCTTCAAGGGTTCTGTGAGAACAGCTATTTTTGCGAGATCCTTGTTCTTGACAGGAACAAGATTCTTAGCCTCCTCATAGAAATATTCTCTCATAAAGCCGTGGAGTCCGGTAATGCCGGCCTCGTGCTTATTCCCGTCGGAGCAGTTGTCCGGCCTGCCGATTCTGCAATTTGGGCAATCGCCTGGCCTTCTGACCAGTGGAACTACGAGATCTCCCTTCTTGAAGATATCTGAATTTGATGATTCGACCTGGCCTATGCATTCATGGCCAAGCACCTGGAAATCGAACCCTGAGGGATCGTATGCAAATTTAAGTGCACCCCTAACGATTCCCCTGTCGGTTCCACAGATACCTGTGTACAGGGTCCTAACCTTGATTCCTTTATCTTTGCCTATTTCACCTTCTATTCTTGCGAATTCTACCCCCTCAGAGGGGGGATGTGTAATCAATGCACCAATCTGACTCATTATCACATATAGTCTTATTTTTGTAATAGTTTTTGCTTTAATGCCCTGAAGGAATAAACCCATGAATGGAACAAAGCCATTCAGGCTGGGATGATGGGAGCTGGATGCGTCGAGAGGCGCAAGTCAGGTTCTGAGAGAGGCGAGGGGTGCAATTCCCGCGGCCTACTTACCAAGTGGATATTCAACCGTGTAAACAGGGATTTTGAGACGACCAAGCCAACGAAATGATGCCATTACTTCCGTAACTAAGGATAATACGTGAGAAAATAGAAGGAAGCTCCTACAGACAGCAAAAAAGCCTTTTTCTCAAAAAAGATTATGTATATTATTTTAAATCGCCTTTAGCCTTTTTTCTAAATTTAAATATCCTTTTTGGTTTCCCAGCTTTATACCAATAGTAGCACATTACCAAACTCATTATAACCAAAATGGCGATCCTATAAATACAGAATCTCCCATAATACTGAAATAAGTGCTATTTCTTGGTATCGAGATTGCAACTATAAGATAGAACAATAATAAAACAACAAGTACATAAGACTGCTTGTACCGCTTTAAAAAAATTGGGTTGGGTTTTTCATCCATTATGGCACACTCCTTATTATTCTAACTTGCCTTTACGCCTATCTTTACGAGTAAATAACCGCCCCCTCTCTGGTTTCCCTGCCCTAACCCAATAGTAAAACATCATAATACCAACCATAAATGTAATTGGCGTCCAGATAAAACTAGACTCGTTTATGATTTTATAATAAATACTATTCCTGGACACAGATGCCGTAATACCAGTTGTAACGATAATGTATGCCATTAGTAAGATAATAACCATCAGCGACTGTCTGTATCGCTTAAAAAATTTTGGGTTGGGGTTTTCAATCATTAAGGCACACAACCACTAATAATGGAACATCCCAGTACCCCTGGACTGTTTGGATTGAACGGAGCATTTATCCAATAAACTGGTATAAACCAGATCATTTGATTTCCAAAGTATACTCCATGATCACCACCCATGTTATCATACCACCTTATTGTCGCAACGCCAAATATTAATATAAGCGCAGCTAGACCTGCCGTCTCATATGCAGTCACACCAGCGCCTATAGCTAATAACCCTTCTAAAGTTACTGTGCTTCCTTGATTAAACCCTATTCCATTATTCACCAGTGTATATTCCTTTAAGACGAACTTAACATCAGTTGACACCTTCCTACTATGATTTCCGGTCAAGTTACTGGTAATGTGCGTGATGTTATAATTGCCAGTCGTTGAATATATTGGGATTATTGATGTTTCATTTGCAGCACCAATTACGAGTGTTTGGTGAATGGCATGACCACCAACTGCAATGGTTACAACATATCCGTGGCTATCATTCGAACTGGAATTTAAAATTGTCCACGTTGTGGTAAGTTCTTTATGAGACATGTTGATTCCAACAAGAAGCGGTGCAACATTCCCAAATTTCGTTGTATTACTTACCTGATTAACCTGATATAAATCATATCTACCCATAAGGTAACTCAATGACCCATTCTTTCCAAATTCCACAGAGACTGTCTTATTTCCGCTGTTTCCTGTAAGGATGACTGTAGAACTAATCACCATTACAAAAGCTAGCACTCCCACTAATATTTTTGTGTATTTCATGCGTTCCAGTGATTTCTCAGATATATATATATATATATGTTGGCATTCTTAGCCAATTTTCGTCTTTAGTTGATTGTTGGCCATTACATTGATGTTCGCTCGGAACTGATTTTTATTTGGCATTACCCTAAATGAAAAATTTGGGAATTCCAAAGATTAGTGGCGAGAAACGCCATTCCGCAATCATCTCTAAATTTGTCTAAAAACCTTTTGGCAAATAAAGTATCAAATGCGAAAAGGCAATACTTGAATTGTGTAAGAAAGAATTGATCATATAGCGTCAAAATCCGATTAGCTAATCTTGACCATGGCGTCTATTTCAACACTCGAATAACATTGTAATCTCACGTGTTTGTATGTATTGTTGCATAGAAAGCATGGTGTATAAATACTGGCGTATAGTATACACCAATAATGACATTCATTCGGAAGATCAAAAAAGGAGGATAAAGTCTATTATCGGGAAGTCAAGAATAAGTGGATTAATGGAAGGACAGGGAAAGGAAGCATATTCTTGACGCTCTTGTAGAGATCCTCGAAGCACACGATATTTTACCAGAGAAAGAGTTTGATGGGTGGATTGAAGCGACCAAGATCTAATCGGATTGTGATACCATATAATTGATCTCCTGCCTATATAGAATAATTATTTTATATGCTCTCTATTGCTGTTGAGCTGATCTGTATCTATCACTGGCCACAAACAATGAATTAGAAATATCACATAAAACTGGAAAAATGATCAACTTATATTGCCGCTGATCTTTTTCACTTTAACCTCTTATAGCTGATGTCCCATTTTCTCCTTTTTTGTGGTCAGGTAAAATCGATTATACTCCGTCGTTGCACTCTTCACCGGGAGCCTTCCGGAAACATTTATACCTGAGGCCCTGAGAAAGTCTATTTTTAAGGGATTATTTGTCATCAATTTGATTGACTTGATATTGAAATATTTCAATACATCCACAGCAAAGCTGTAATCCCGGTTATCCGCAGGCAGCCCAAGCTTCAGATTTGCCTCAACCGTGTCATATCCCTCATCCTGCAGGCTATATGCCTTGATTTTGTTCACAAGCCCGATACCTCTTCCTTCCTGTCTCAGATAAATAAGCATTCCATAGGGTTGTTCCCCTAGATAGAGAAGGGAACGCAGAAGCTGATCCCTGCAGTCACACCTCTTTGACCCAAAAACATCACCAGTAAGGCATTCTGAGTGAATTCGAACCGGAACGTCTGATTTGCCGTTCAAGTCACCTCTAATAAGGACCGCGTGGTCTTCTGATTCAGAATTCTGGAATGTGTATATATCAAAGTTCCCGCTTATAGTGGGTAATTTTGCCTTTGAAGCAAGCGTAATCATACCATCAACGATTTTGTCTTAATATTTTAACATATTTGTAAATTATTTTCATAATTTGATGCAAATCAGTATTTCTCCTTGAAAGTTGAATAGGTAGAGTTTTTCTTTTCCACTGAGTTTTTCCTCTATGTTATTCCTGAACTCATAGTAACCCTCCCCCGGATTATATCTAGGTATAACTTTTCCTGCCTCAAGCGATATGAGATTATTCAAGAGATTATCCTCTGATGATTTCCTTAAAATCTGGAATTGCTCACCCGGAAAATTTTCCTTCAGGGAGTCTGAGGTCAGAACAACTCTTCTCTTGTCCCTGTACAAAAATGAAAGATCATAAATGTTGGAAATGTTTCCTTCCAATCCGGCGTAAATGAAGGCTGGATCAACTGATAACAGATACTTGCCCGGAAATCTGGAAATTTCCTTGAAATCTTCCTGTGCATCTGATTCGAATCTAATCATTTGTGGCAGCATTACTGCAGAAAAATTCTTTCTTCTGACAGAGCCCATATAGATGGTAAAGCGGTTTATAGAGCCGTCCATGGAAATATATTCCGACTCAAATTCATCAAACTCTATATTTTCCCTTTTCAGTTGCGGAGGGAGATCAAAGACAAAATTATCCGTTTCTGACCCATAAAAATCCATTATTTCCGCAGGATTTGGACTGAGATTTCCCATGCCCCTCTCCTGTTCGGTTGGCGGTCTGAGGGGATCAGAAAATATGACCTGCGAACCTGTTCTTTTGATCGCGTTCTCGTGAAAATCTCCAAGGTTGAATTTTGGTGGATTCCAGTCATACGCCGACGAATTGAGCAATGACATCAGGTATCTTGGCTTGTTGATCTCCACGCCCACAACTCTTGAAAATTTCGCCATGAAGATAGCCTGCATGCCTGCCCCTGTGCCAATATCTGTAATAGAGTTTCCCTTCAACCTCTCTGCCCGGTAAAGGCCAATTTGTTCAGGAGTAGAATATCTTGATGAGTATGTGTCAAGCCACAATTTTCTGTATCCTGAGAACTTAACTCTGCACTTCAGTCTTGACATTGCAAGATCATAAATTACGTATGATATTTTCTTGTTTAGATGGAGTTCTCTAGAAATTACTTCTCTGTTCTTTCCTTCCCTTATTTTATCCATGGCAACGTTTACAAATCCATCCCAATAACTTGCTCTTTTACTTGAATTCAATGCATCCGCTAGCATTGTTGCGAGAGCATTAGTATCCACTTCAACACCTTCACCCATGAGTTTCCTATGGAATATGCATCCGGGCAATTAATTGTTTCATCAATCTGTCGAAACCTTGGTGCAACAATTTCAGGGGTGCACCATACGTTAAAATATGTTAAAGGAATTTAGAGCGTCTCATAGGAATATAAGGGGTGTATTGTTGAAATTTGTCTTTAAATCTGCATGCTGGGATTTCCATATGGATGAGAAAATCCTGCAGGAGATAATGACAAAAGATGACGAGCACTGGCTGAATATTCTCAACCGGCACGGGATAAAGCAGAAAATCATATTGCGAACTTGCAACCGGGTTGAAATTTATTTTATTGAAACGGGAGAGGAGGTTATCTTTACCGAACCTGGCGCAACAATATATAGGGGCAATGATGCGTTGTTACATCTTTTCTCTGTTGCTGCTGGGCTTGAATCAATGTCCGTTGGAGAGCAGGAAATTCTAAGGCAAGTCAAGGAAGCCTATGAAAATAGCATTAAATTGGGAATGATTGGAAAGGAAATCTCCATCATCTTCAGAAAGGCAATAAGTGTGGGCAAGGAGATAAGGCAAAAAACAGCCATTTCTCACGGAAAGGTCTCAATACCTGCAATCATGATAGATGAAATAGACAAGAACATTCGTGATCTTTCCAGGAATATAGCCATAGTAGGTACAGGAAAGATGGCTGCATCAATTGGAAAATACCTCGTTAAGAACAAGAATAATAATATAACGGTTTATGGAAGGAATGAGGATGCGGGGAAAGAGCTTGCCAGGATGCTTAATGTTTCTTTTGAAAAGACACTTGATATGAAGCATATTTCCGAAAAAAATTCGGTAATTATAACAGCTACTACCTCAAAAACCACGCTTGTGGAAAAGGAAGATATAGATTCAATGAACGGGAAGAAGATTCTGGTTGATATTTCGAATCCAAAGAATATTGATACTTCCTTTATCAATGGAGATATTGTATTGATAAACCTTGAAAGGGCTTCAGGGATAATGGAACAAAATAGGATCAAGAAGGAGCAGGATATTGTCGAATCAAGAAAAATCATTGAGAAAGAGATAAGGGAGCTGCAGGAACGCATCCTTGAAACTGAGGCAGAAGAGATAATCTCAATGACTTATGAAATGGCCAGGAGCATAATGATCGAGGAGAGCAAGAGATACCTGGATGAAATAAGGAAGGGGGGAGACGAAACTGAACTTCTGCAAATGATGGGAAATTCAATGATCAACAAAATACTTGCTCCGCAGACTTTTGCCCTCAAGGATTTAATCAGGGACAATAAGATTGAGTCACTCCGGGAATTCCTGATCAATTTTGAAAACCATCTCAGGAAAAATATTGAGATTCTTTCGAATTCTTTTGCAGATCAGCCAGATAACCAAAATCGACGATACCAAACTCCTCCGTTATCCCAAAAATCCTGAATTTATCAGTTTTTGCATGTTTCAGGACAGGCGTGAAGTGATCCTGGTTAATTAGTGATTCCGAAACATCTGTTCCTGATGAAAAAAAACTCATGGCAGGAGTGATTGCAATCCTTGATTCCTCATTATAAACAAATGCCGGAATCTTGAATATTCCCCCAACCTTATCCCTGAGTACGACCGATGGATGCTCATGGCCTAAAATTGTCAACTTCCTGAAGGACCTGTCAGAATCCCCATGATAGATAAAATATCTCTCGTTTTCATACGTTTCTGACAAGACAAGATTTTTCTTTGAAAGTATTGATTTCAGGTAATTGTCGTGGTTTCCC
>JAJZXT010000176.1 GCA_021806355.1 Thermoplasmata archaeon | reverse complement strand
AATTAACGCCTGTGGACACAATCACCTCTACTCTGTCCCTTCTTGAAAAGGAAGGAATAAAGCAAGTGAAGTGGTTGAAGCAGGAAGCCCACGTTCTTTAGACGTGGGAGGATGTCACGGAGATAATATTGAGGAATATATCTGACTTCTAAGCGGAAAGATAAAGCATAAAGATTGATCTGCAGTTTGGACATGAGAGGATGATCACGTTGGTGTAACAGAATCACTGTATTGTTCTACATTTATCAGTTCTTTCTTTCTTAATATAAGCATTATTCCCACGAAGGCTCCCAGTGCAGCAAGAAGAAATTCTATACTTGTACCCAGGTAAAATAATATAACTCCAGATATTAGTCCCGCAATTATTTGCCCTATGCCTATTACTGAGTTATAGTAGCCAATTGCGCTTCCACGATTGACTTTCTTGGCAATTTTAGATATTACAGTTATCTGGGTTATGTTAATGAAGCTCCAGAAAGCGCCAATTCCTCCATATATCCCAATTGCAAGGTAGAGAGTCCATGATGTATCACTCGCAAATAGTGGAAGAAATGCTGCACCGCTGAAGGCAAATATCCTGATCGCTAAGGGAATAAACAGGGCTCTTCCAAGTGATGATTTTCTAATATAAGCTCCGGCATAGTTGAATGTGACCGTTGAGAGGACATTGTTGAGGAGATACATAACATAAATAGTGGTTTCACTGGCCCCATATGAATTAAGAAGAAAAACGGGGAAGGGTATGAAGAATAGTTGGAATGCGAACATGAGGACCATGCATACAATAAGGTAATATTTCAGGATGGGACGAAATGGTTCCCTTTCTTTTTTAAGGAATAGCCTCACTATGTGATACATATAGGATGGCGAGTATCTGGCCTTCTCAAGAGTTCGAACTGAAAAAATCCAGGACAGCTTTTTCCTGCTTACTCTCTGTGTTGGTTCCTTCAGGAGAAAGATGCTAAGGATAAAGGAAATAAGATAAATAAAGGCAGAAATCAGGTATATTACCTTCAGGATGTTTGGATCACTGATATCTGTAGTGACTATTATCAGGCCAAATACCAGTCCGACAACAGATCCAATGGACGATATCATGCTAAAAATGGATACTGTTTTGGCCCATTGGCTCTCAACAGAATTTTCAATCACCAATAAAGTTGATACCGGAACTGATGCCATTGAAAAAACCTGGAAAGATATGAGCAAAATTATGTATTCCTGGAGATTTCCCACAAAAATAATCAGTGCAAGCGATACAAAGGAACCCATAAAGGCTATCAGGATGAATATTTTCCGCTTCCCGAGAGAATCCGATAGGTTTCCCCAGAAGATAAGTGCAATCACTGAGGCCGTTGATGCCGCTGCAGAAGTTATTCCATAATAAATAATGTTCTCATGAAGGTAATTTGTAACAAAAAGGGGTAAAAGGGGGGTCATCAACCCGCTGGAGATATTTGCAACAAGAAAAGAAAGATACCAGAGATGTGATATGTTCGTTTCCTTTGGAATTGCAACCTTAGATTCCTCTCCCAACATTTTTTTCTCTTACAATCAAAGAACCTAGACAATCTCTATTTCAAACGGTTTCACAAGCCCCATCGAAAAAGCTCTCTTGAAATAAGCATCCAATGCACTCCTACCAGGTTTTCCAAAATCTATCGAAAGGTCATTAACGTACATCTGAATAAATTTTGTCTCCAGATCAAGATTCTGGTATCTGGCATATTTCATTGCATATTGTGCTGCTTCCTTCACATGCGACATTGCGTATTTTATCGATGCTTCAAAATCCTTTCTATACTTGGAACAAATCTCCTTTCCTAGAGATTTCTTAATGGCATTAAAACCCAAGGGTAAAGGCAGGTCCGCTGAGTATTCTTTCCATTTTTCATATAGATCAGCAACCTTAATCAACCCCTTATCCTGGAATGTGAGCTGCTCATCATGAATCACAATTCCAGCATCAATTTCTCCGGAAAGAACTGCATCAGGTATCTTATCAAATCTTATTGGCTTGAATGTTGCATCCTTGTTGATAAACATACGGTATAAAAGATGAGAGGATGTTCCATAACCGGGAGTTCCTATGATTGCCTTCTGGAGATCCAGTTTTTTCTTGGCAACAACCATGGGGCCGTAACTTAGCCCAAAGCTGGCTCCAGATGCCGTCAGGTAATACTTATCATGGATCTCTGAATATGCATTGCCTGAAATTGCACTGACATCATAAGTCCCTTTTTTTGCTTCAATGTTGAGGCTCTCAATATCCGAAATAACCTGTTCATATTCCATGCTTACTTCCACTTTGCCTGTTATCATCCCGTAAAACATAAAAGCGTCATCAGGGTCCGGGGTGTGTGCTACCGTTAACTTCATTATCCGCTATTGTAACAACAATCATAATCTTTACCTGCTCCCTTATCGTTGTTTTCGCATCTTGAATTTAATGTATGATAAACTTGCAATAGAAATAACCAGGACAGTGCTAAGTGTCAATAGGAGGAATTTATAATTTGAGAATGGAAAATGAAAGGCTTGCGATTGATTAATATCTGGTTCATTCAACGTCACATTAGTGGAAATAAGCACATAATCACCGGTTTTCGCCATTCCATGAGAGGTAAATGTTCTATTTGAATGCAGTATAAGACCAGAATAAGCGCTTAGAGTTTCATTATTATGTATTATACAGCATGGGCTTCCGGGGTTGGTAATTCCTCTTACGAAATGAATTTCGTCAACTTTTACCCAGTTCTCCTTATACTTGATTATTGCTCCAAATTCAATTGACGAATTCAGATATCCAGAGCAATTGGCAAAGGGGTTTTTGCCAGCTTTTAGAGTATCAAGGATTGTTGAATTAACACCCTCAAGCGTATTTCTATTGCTAAAATTACAATAAATAGAAGTTCCGCCACCATGGCTGTAAATAGTTTTCCACAAGGTTGAGGTTTGGTAGTCAATTTCTGATAAGGTAATATTTGTTATTCCACAATTTTCCAAGTTACTGCAAGAGTAAAATTCATATTTGGCATATG
>JAJZXT010000033.1 GCA_021806355.1 Thermoplasmata archaeon | reverse complement strand
ATCTCTTTGAGAAGCCGAGGGATCAATTCAGGAGGATGCTGCAGATCGGCATCCATGACCAGCGCATATTTTCCGCTTGCAATTTTTAGTGCATCCTTGACTGCACTTGATATGCCCATTTTTGAGGGTCTTTCGATGACACGAATATTCTTGTACTTGCCTGAAAGCCTTTTGAGTGATTCTTGAGTCCCATCATGGCTGTTATCGTCAACGACAATGATTTCAGCGTCTATCCCAAGTGCCTCAATCCTGTGAATAAGCACTGGGATATTCTCCTTCTCGTTATAGGTAGGAATTATAATTGAAATTTCGTTATTCATTGAAGAACCTCCTTCAGATCATAAAATGATGCACTCACACTCAAATTATCATTTCTTTCATTTATGAAAAATCTCAAATTTGTAAGGGAAGACTGTAAATTGAAAGACATCGATTGGGCAAGCTTGTAGATCTCAGTAAAATTGAGGATGAGTGATGGAATCAGGATAGCACTCTGGCTCAGCATTTGTGGAGCATTGGTTCCGGTAGAATTGGATTCGAACAACATATACATTTTCCCATAGTCAAACGTTAGATTTATCCCAAAGGATATATTAGTGATCACGGAACTGTTTATATTAGTTTCGTTGGTGTTTAAATACAACTTTGCCAGAATAATGTATTTAACGTTGTTATTAGCCAATCTAGAAACATTGATATCTGGATTATTGACGCTTCTCGAATAATTTCCTCTATGGCCATGTGTATTGATAGACATTGTGACATTTCCCGGCGAGAAAGAGTACATATTCTTGGCATCCGGAAAATAGTTCCATCCATACGGGACCAAGGTGCCTGATTGATTTACCGGAAAAAATATACCAGGGTTATTGAGTCCATAGTATCCAACCGCTTTTCCATTTTCCGCGAATGAACTCTGATAATTGCCATAATACACAATGACCCTGAAAGAGATATTATCGGGCAGAAATTCGGTATAGTCTAAAGGATATATTGTTAGAGTGGTTTTCCCCACTCCTATGTTATTATTGATTGGACCCCACAGAAGGCCATTTCCGCTGCCACCCCCTATTCCCATATAAATTCTGAAAAATACGGGAATTGATGAGGATTGCCCTTGTTGGGGATGGTAATTCAACGTCACATTCATGGAGGTAATTGAATTTCTTATATTGTAGGGATTGCCGAAAGAATTGATTGATACAATGGCCAAGGGGTTATGCGTTTCTTCCACATATCCATAGTATGTAACGCCAGAGGAAATTAGAATGGCAATCAGGATGATTGAACCCGTTGTTCTTGATTTTATGAATTTGGGTAATTTGTTGGTGAAATTTTGAAATGACACTTTTCTTCTTTTGTTATTATCCGCCATTTCAGAGACTCTTGATACCAGGGAATCATAGTAATCAGGAAAAGCTATGACCATGATGAATGGCCAGTACATGATGTAATTCAGCAGTAATCTATAGTAGAAAAAGAATATTAACACGGGAAATGCAAGGAATGAATATTTCATCCTGTCATAATTCCTAAAATATATGACGAACAATGCCATGAATACGATCAGGGTGACAAAATAGTACACGAATATTTCAACAGGGAAGAAACCTGTGAAACTTAAAATAGAAATCCCTATGCCATTTCCTATGACCGGTTGAGTTGCGATTCCGAGAACGGAGGTTGCCCATGAAAGAGGTCCAGTAATAATAAAGGGAAGATTGACAATGAGGAATGTGACTCCTCCAGCGAGAATATATTTGAATAGTTTCTTATAAGTCCTCAATTCCTCCCTGTACAGGAATAAAAGGTAAAATGGTATTATGACAAGGATCGTTTGCTTGAAGCCAAACGCAAGGCCAAGGAAGATTGCGCTCAGGATGTAATTCTTTCTGAATATGTAGGAAAGAGCGAAAAATGTTATCCACACTGCATCTGTTACCCCGCCAAGGGCATAGTAGATTGCGTTGATGTTTACCATGTAGATTAGGGCTGCATATGGAAAAAAATCCAGCTTGTTTATCTTCTTGAAATAATAATAGGTGATTGGGAACATGGCAAGATAGAACGCAGATACAATGTAGAAGGGAGGAAAGGAGAATAATGCTGACGGGATAAATAACAGGACTGAAAGTCCCGGGTACTGGATGTAATTTACATGCCCCCCTTTCAGAAGCGGGGTGATATATGATCCGGGAAGTCCTGAGAACCTGAAGAATTTTGCTACGTTGGGATATATGTAGGGATTAACACCGTGAATGAACAGGTATGCTGAATAATTATCGATCGCAATTTCATCCGTACCAAATGCCGGATAAAATTGAGAGAAGGAAATGAACATTGCAATTATGCCAGGCACAACAGCAAGAAACATTGCGCGTTTTTCCCATTTCTCGTTTCCAAAGCCATAAAATGCAAAAATAAATAGGAAAGCAGCGCTAAGAAGCAAAACAAACAGCCCAAAAAGGCTTATTAAATTAATGTAACCGCCCTGACCCCAAAGCTGGTTTCCAACAAATATGTAAAATGATCCGATTGCAATCATGCTTGCCTTTCTTAGAATCGTTACTCCCACTTTTCCAGAAATTTCAGTATCACTGCTCATTTATCGGCAAACCTCATTATATGATATTATATAACCATTCTTTCACAATTTTATCTCTTAGAAAAACTATTCCTTTCCCAGTTTTTCTCTTGCCTTTACATATTCCAACATTATCTTTTCCGTGATCATGTGTGGACTATATCTTTCTGCCCAATTCTTGCATCTCTTAGAGATCTCATCTGTTTTTTCAGTGCTAAGGAATTCTCTGCATAACGATAGAATCTCATCATACGATTCCGCGAAATATACATCTTCCGAGCTTCGGTACGTTGTTAATACGCCCATTTTTGGCTCGGTTATGACCGGTGTGCCACACACAAGTGATTCAAGTGGGATCAAACCGAACGCTTCATAATCAAAGAGGAAAAGTGTTGCTGAGGCATTGGTTAAAATTTCGTGAAGTTTTTCGTCAGATACAAACCCTTCATAGTTTTTGCTATTAATTTTTCTTGACCCAAAGGCA
>JAJZXT010000177.1 GCA_021806355.1 Thermoplasmata archaeon | reverse complement strand
GACGATAGGGAAATCAATCAAGGTTAACATCGCAAAGGGCATGATCCCAATGACTTTATTCTTCATTCCGGCCGTTTCCATAATTGTTCCGGCAGCAGGTTATGTTCTTGCAACGCGAGAGAATATTTTTGATCCTGTGACAGGTCTTTTTATGGCAATAATAGCTATTGGGATCGTTCTTGTTGCAACCAGTTTTCTTGTAATAGTGCCATTTTCTTGGAAATTTGCAAAGGAGCTTTCGAAAGATAAACCCGATGATGAAACCATATCCGCAAGCATGAGCATCATATCAATAGGTGCATTTATACAAATGTTCCTTCAAATAGCAATAATAGGGCTAATGGCATATATGGTGGTATATCCTCCAAATGCGGTGTGAATCAAACGTTTGAGAAAAATTCACTGGATTCTTTTTTGAACTTTGCCTCTCTGCTTTCGTGCCCGTGAAAACCGAAAGATCCTTCCAGAAAATAGTCTGATACCTCTTCCCGGAATTCATTGATAATACTTTTTTCTCTTGACGCTATCATTATAGATGGTCCCGTATCGGCATTAAGATAGAGCTCATCATTCTTCTTTTGGAAGTCCAGTATCTTTCCAATAAGTTCAATGCTTTCAGGAGTCTGGATCAGCAACTCTCCTGACAACAACACAGAGTGAAGGTTGAGAGAATCTTCTTGCCCTCTTTCAAGAAGGAATGATTCATTGAAATTGTTTTCTATGCCTTTCTTAATAGCGTTGTATTTATCCTTTATCCATGATTCATAAAATATGGATTTAACTGCAGTTTCATGTGCCCGGTCAGTGGGTATCCCTCTTTTCTTTGGAAATATCCCGTAGTGAAAATTCATTGGATTATCCCTCAGTTTAAACGCAAAGCTTTGGTCCGTGTTGATTCCCGGGTAAGATAGCCACATCGAAAGGCCATTGATGCACGCCCTGGTTCCTGAACCAGAAACAAGCCTTGCGAATCGGGAAGCTACCGCAGGTTTTTCTTTCATTCCCGGAAAAACATTATTGATCAGTGACAGGGCAACTGCCGCAGCAACAGCTGAAGACTCACTCATACCCTTGGCGGTATCATAGCGCCTGAAACGCTTTATATTGAACTGAAAACTCCCTTTAATCCCAAATCGTTTCCTGAAGTATTCAAGGGCTTTTTCAGCCTTTGATGCGTACGTCGCGTTAATCTCATTATCGAGACTGACAAAATCCTTTCCTTCCTCTGAAGTATATCTGCATGAGGATATACAATAAGAAAAATCAGTGTTGAAAGAAATGGATGGATTGAAGGCTATCTTCTCCTTATTGTCATAGAATCCCAAAAACTTCTCAAAAGCCTTAATTGGATAAGAGGTGGCAGTTGTTTCTTTCAGATCCTCAAGATCCGGTTCCTCGTATACAATTTCCCTGTACAATCCCATATCGTAAAGAATTGATGCTAATTTTTTTCCTTCCTCTCTGAATACTTCATTGTTCAATGGATAACTCCTCCCTTGCATAGCTTAGAACCTGTTCCCTTGCATGCAAATAATCTGTGGTATCGAATACCTTTATACCATTTCTTTCGCAAAATTCCAAAGATTTGTTCATAATGATCCTGTATTCATAAAGATGGGCGGACAATCTTGAACCATGTGATTTGGGATGTGTATATTCCGAGCGTTCCTCCAGATGCTTCCTGTGATCACCCTCATTATTTATAAACAAATATGTGGGAATTATTGAATCTGAATATTTATCCAGAAAATCCGGATAAAAGTAAAGTGTTTCCAATATAATTTTTTCCCCATTATCTATTGCCCTTCTAATGGTGGATTCTGTTCCCATATTCATGATTTCAGCCTGTTTAAGAAAGCCTTTAATTATATTTTCATCGGTTTTCTCCCCAAAAAATTTCCAGGAATCATATACACTTGAGGAAGCTATCTGTTGATCCGACTTGATGAATGGTCTTAAGAATTCCCTGAGATAATCTCCTGAAAGTACTATATCGAAACCCAGCTCTCTGGAGAGATATCCTGATATGCTTGACTTACCGACTCCCGGGACACCGCCGATAAGAATTACAACCTTTTTGCTGGAACCAGAATTCATGTCTTTTGAGGATAGGCAACAGGGATTTTATTGTTTCTCTATTTGGTCTCCGCTAATTTTATCATCTTATTCAAAAAGGTATATACTATGAGCAACTAATCATATTGTTGGGAAATGGGAAATCACATTATATGTCCATATTGCAAATCTGACAATGTTGTGGGATCACTCCTGATGGTATATGGAACTTACAGATGTCTTAACTGTGATTATCAGGGTTCATTCATCTTAGAGATGGATGATCGAAACTACGAGAAATTCCTTAAGGAAAAAGATGATGAGAAAGAAGCAAGTGAACATAGTAAAGAGGAATGAAAATAAACTGACTGATAGCGAAAAGCTGTAAATTCAGTCATTTGTGCTGATTGCATTATTCTTCATAAACAATATTGCCCTCTCCAATAACTTTCACTGGATGGGATGTGAGTGCAAATGGATCATCATTCCATATAACCATTGATGCTAGAAAACCAGGATTTATCTGCCCGAGATTGTTTATACCAAGGATTTCGGCTGACTCCGACGTCAGTTTTGAAATTGCCTCAGCGCGATCCATTCCAAATCTTAAAAAATGCCTCATTGTGAGGAAAATGTTTCTTTGCAGAATTACAGGATGGTCACTCATCATAGAAAATTTGGCTCCGGATTCCATTAAGAATTGGACATTCCTCCATGATTCATGCTTTAATTCAACTTTGTATGGAAGACTATCCATAGGTCCGTATACAATAGGTATGCCATTTTCCTTTATTCTCCTGAATGCCGCGAGGGTATGGATATCCATTCCGTGGTTCAATACTACCTTTAGCCCGAACTCGTTTTTTAGAGAAATGAGTATTTCGGCATCATCTTCCTTGTGCGTATGCACCATCAGTTTATATTTCCCTCTGAGAATGTCCATGAAAACCTCTGTGAGAGGCTCAATTTCATCGATGTCTTTTTTTCCTTTCTTAATCAGATTAATGGCCTTCTGTGCGGAATAGAAACTCTCCCTCAGAAGTGCTGCTGCTCCCATTCTTGTGGTAGGCCTGGTACCCTTCCACGAAGTTGTGCTCCTCGGGTTAAATCCAAGCGCCATCTTGATTCCTATATCCATGAAAAAAGCATCAGTGATATTTGACTTGAAATTCCTGATCAATGACGCTTTTCCACCCAGAGTATTTCCACTTCCTGGAAGGACCGTTGAATATAGCACTCCATTTTCCACGGATTCCGCAAAAGCAGAGTCGTCCATATAAACACTATCAATTGCCCTTACCAATGGGAATAGATTTTCCATCTGTTCGTTGGATTCATCCTCAGCAGATGGCTCACCTGATCTTACCATGCCTATATGGCTGTGTGAATCTATAAAAGCCGGGGTGATGATTCCTTCTCCAATAAAATCCCCGTTTAAAGGCTTTTTATCATCTATCGATGTTATCTTATCGTCAAATGAGACATACTGGTCTTTCCTTATCGTTTTTCCGTCGTATAATAGTCTTGCCTTTACATATTTCATAAGGGAATATGCAAATATGTGTTTATATGCCTATCCCTAAATTTCAAATTTTCTTGGGGTGATGAAATTCTCCAGCAATTTTATATTTCCAAAATCGCAAAGCATGAAATTATCCACAACAATCCTTGTATCAGTTCGTTCAACCTCATCAAGAGACATCATAAATCTCATATTCTCCTTGTATGTCTCCTGATCCTTGTTCAATGTTATCATGATGAAATCTATTTCACCCAGGATCTCAAGAAGCGTTATCAAACCGCCCACTGTCTTCAGTTTTGTTGATAATTTATCCGTGTAATTCCTTCCGTATTTAGCCCTGATAAACGTGACAGCCAAAAAATTCAATCCAAATTTGCTGTAATCGACAATTGGAACAAATTTCTTGATTACATTATCATCTCTCAATTTTTTTATTCTCTTGCTAACCGCAGAGGGTGATTTGATTCCACACCTCTCGCCAAGTTCTTTCAGTGATATGTTTCCTTCTGACGTTAATATTTCAAGGATTTTAAGATCGATTACGTCCATTTCACTTTATCTATTACATCGTTCTATTTAGTCATTTTGGGAAATTAGTTTCTCAATATCAACGTTATTAGAAATAAAATTATCCGATTTTCATGTTTAGGGTACTTTGAATTAATTATTTTATATATAGACTACGTAGAGTATATATGGCATCGGTCAAGTATCTAAAGAAGGATAGTGGTGGCCTGTTTACGGGCATATTTCAAGGATTGGCATATGTGGCACCTGCCGCTACAGCAGCTTCATTCTTTGTATTTGAGGCAGGTTATGTTGGTGCGTCCATTCCTTTAACGTTCATACTTGCAACGTTAGGAGTTGCATCAGCAATGTATATGAATTATACTTTCTCTAAGAGAATAAGCCATGCTGGTGGATATTATTCATATATTTCGGCAGGTCTTGGCGGAAGAATGGGTGGATTTAGCGCCCTTCTATATTACACGAATGTGCTTGGAGCACTGGTTGGTTTCTCTACACTGTTTTTCGCCGGTGTAGCCTGGCCACTGGTACCAGTATTATCATCGAATCCATACGGATGGATACCGCTTGCATTTATTCCATTAATCCTCATATTCACACTTCTGTATTTCGGACTGAAACCTTCCCTTTATTATACGCTCATAGGGGGGATAATAGAAGTGTCGGTACTAGTAGTATTTTCACTTTTTATAATATTGAGCCCCAGCACACATAATTCTTTTGTTCCATTTACGCTTAACGGAAACACTGCTGGTTCTTTGGGGTTCGGTACACTCTTTGCAATCCTGGGATTTGTTGGTTTAGGATCAATAATTACCATATCTGAAGAACTAAATACCCCGAAGAAAATTGTGCCTAAGGCAATTGTTTACGGACTGATAATCGGCGCGGTTGTTTACATTATAAGTTCTTATGCAATGGTTGTTGGCTGGGGAATATCCAACATGGGAACATTCTCCTCATCTACGAATCCAGGTTTCACAGTCATGTTTAATTATCTCGGCCCAATAGGCGTTGCCGTATTCATCCTTGTCACATTGAACAGCTTCATATCAAACGGAATTGCAGAAGGTAACGCGTTCAGCAGGATTGGTTTTGGAATGGCCAGAGACAACCTGATTCTGCCAAAGAGCATGGCCACTGCGGACAAAAAGACCGGTGCGCCTAGAAAAATTGTTCTTTTTGAGGCTGGCTTTGTAACAATCCTAAGCTTGATATCAGGTCTATTATTTGGGCCCTTCATAGGTGCTGCAGTCGTAACAACCCTCAATGGAGTTGTTTTGTATGTCGTTCATATTCTGGCAAACATTTCTCTTCCGGTTTATGGGAAGAAGAAGTTGAAACTTGACTTTAAGAAATGGTTGCCTTTCCTTCTTGGCCCACTTCCAGCTACTGCCATATATCTATTTGCTATCTATGGATCATTCACCCCTATTCCCACATATCCGATCAGCCTTGCGCTCTATACGTTCATTATAATGCTGATAGCTGGGATCCTGTTCATGGTTTACCTGACCTTGAAAAGAACACCTGAAGAAATCAGGAAGATAGGAAGTGTTGAAGTAATCGAGGAACACAGAGGAGACTAATACGTCCACACAAATAATCAAGCGTGAAGAAGTATCCACGGAAGTGGATACTAAACATTTACAGGACCTGGTTCAATCCGTGCTTATCTCAGTGAGAGATAATGGAGATAAAGCTTTAAGGGAATTCACCAAAAAATTTGATAATTTGGAACTGCAGAAATTCTTGCTTACGCGGGAGGAGATTGGAAGCAGGATTTCTGAACTTGATGAATCAACAAAGGAGATAATAGATAATAATATCAGCAGAATCAAAGTTTTTGCAGAATTCCAGAGAAGAATGTACAAGGATATGCAGATCGAGGTGGATGACGAGGAGACTGTATTAGGGCAAAAAATTGTACCCATCAATTCGGTGGGCATTTATGTTCCATCCGGGCGATTTCCACTCCTTTCATCTGCACTAATGGGCATCATTCCTGCTAAAGTAGCTGGCGTTAGTAGAATAGTTGCCATGACCCCACCCGGGAAAAACAAACCGGACAATGCCGTACTATATGGAATGGTTAAGGCAGGAGCTGACGAAATATACACCATTGGCGGCATTCAGGCCATAGGGGCAATGGCCTACGGAACTGAATCGATAAGACCCGTGGAAAAGATCTTTGGACCGGGGAACAAGTACGTAAACGAGGCTAAAAGACAGGTGTTTGGACAGGTTGGCATTGATCTGCTCGCTGGCCCAAGTGAAGTTCTTATTATCGCAGATGAATCAGCAGACACAAATAAGGTTGCATATGATCTGTTAGCGCAGGCTGAGCACGATACAGCTGCGAGAAGTTGCCTCATCACGACGTCAAGAAGCCTTGCGAACAAGATTGCATCAGAAATGGATTACTACATCGATACATTAGAAACGAGGGAAATTCTGAAAGAGTCCTGGAAGAATAAGGGGAGTATTTTGCTGTGCGAAACAATCGGTGAGGCCATAGAAGAGGCAAACAATTATGCTCCAGAGCACCTGGAATTACATCTGAATCCTGAAAATAGAAATAATGCCTTCAATCTACTGAGAAACTTTGGTTCGTTGTTTTTGAATGAGGATACTCCCGTGGTTTTCTCGGATAAACTCATTGGAACGAACCATACTTTGCCAACAAACAGGGCAGCCAGATATACTGGGGGGTTGAGTGTCGGGGCATTTCTCAAAATATTGACATATCAGGAAGTTGTAGGCAGGAATTCTCTGTATGATCTGTCAGAAAGGGCGTTAAAACAGAGCAAAATAGAAGGCTTAGCAGGCCATGCAAAATCTGCAGAATTAAGAACACGGTTAAAGGATCAGGAATTAATAATTTGAAGTGATAATATATGATGAACGAGAAAAAATGGGAAAGCATAATGGATGCCCCAATTATTAAGGTTAAACCGCCTGGACCACTTTCATCAAAGATGCTTGAAGAACAGGATAGATTTGAGACAGCATCCAGATCCTATACGAAGATTTTCAGAACCGCACTTGACTATGGAAAAAACGCCACTGTAGTGGATGTTGATGGTAATGTTTTCATAGATCTATTTGCAGGGGTGAGCGTTATTAATATGGGGCATGGAAACCCTGACGTTATCAATGCCATACAAAAACAAACAGAAAAGCTTACCCACATCACTGAAGTACCTACCGAATCAAGGATTTCCTTTCTTAAGACTCTTGATTCAACCCTTCCGGGAAAAATGAGGGGAAAATCAAAAATATTCACGACTGTAACAGGAGGGGATGCATGCGAACTTGCAATACAGCTGGCTCGGTTCGTTACCGGAAAGAAGGTCATAGTTGCCTTTGGAGGTTCATATCACGGAATAGCGGGAAATATTGTATCTGCAACTGCGAATTCTCATTACAGGGAATACTCTGGAAATGATTATCTCAATACATATCATCTTCCCTATCCATATCCGTACAGATTCCCCCATGATGTGGAACCCGAGGAGATGTCTAAAATCGTTGCTGAGAATCTTGAAAATCTCATCATCGATCCTTATTCCGGCACAGGTGGGATCGCCGGAGTTATTGTGGAACCCGTTCAGGGTGAGGGGGGGTACATAGTTCCACCTAAGAATTTCCTGCCGCTCCTTAGAGAAATTACACAAAAACATAACGTACCACTCATTGTCGATGAGGTTCAAACCGGAATGGGACGAACAGGTAAAATATGGGCTACAGAGCACGCAGGCATTACACCTGATATAATAACAATATCAAAAAGTGTCGGAGGCGGGATACCGATATCCATGATAGCTTATGATGAGGAATATGACAGGGACCTACCCGCAGGATTTCATCTTGGTACTTACAGGGCAAACCCACTTGGCTTGGCTGCAGGAAACGTGATATTCCAGAAATTAAAACATGAAGAGTTCATGAAAGAAATTCGAAACAAGGGGAATTTAATCATTGAAAGCCTTAGGAAACTGGAGACTGAAAGCAGATTCATCGGCGATGTACGAGGGCTCGGTCTCATGGTTGGCGTTGAATTTGTTAAAGACAGGAAGACCAAGGAGCCGAATGGTGATCTTGCTCAGAGGATCAAGACTGAGATGTTTAACCGTGGAGTCCTTATACACACCTGCGGCCACTATGCCAATGTGATAAGGTTTATGCCACCGTTGACGATTGAAGAATCACTTCTCAGGAAAGCCATGAATATTTTCTCAGAAGTTGTGGTAAAACTTTCAAAAGATTGATGAAAATTCAATTTCATTAACCTATTTGATGAATTCAGGATCACGTTTCTGAATTTCTTCTGCCATTCTATTTGATTCTTCGGTGTTGATTTTCCTGAGGTTTTCCACAATCGAAATCCTATCCTCGTGTGTTCTGTTCTGGCTGAGTTTATATTTTGCATATATTCTTGAAATTGTAATGCTAAATCCCTTTACGCCGTGAGCCATCTTTGAATAGAATGATTCCTCCATTTTTCCCTGAAGATCTGAATCTATTTCATAATATTCAAGCGTCTTGTTAAGAACGCTTACAGATTCAATATGATTAAGTGTGGAAAATACTCCCTCGCAATGGGCAGTCATATAATTCCATGTGGGCACAGCAGCCTCGGCGCGATACCACTTTGGTGATATATAATAATGGGGGCCATTAAAAATAACAAGAACAGAATCTCCCTGAGCGATCCTCCAGTGCTCATTCCCTATGGCCATGTGACCAAAAAGATGAATTTTTCCCTCTTTTTTCTCGATTAATATCGGTACGTGAGTAACCTGAAACTCGCCGTTTCTGCTGGAAATTATCATGCCAAAACTATTTTGCCTGATGAATTCCACAATCTCATCCAGATCCTCAACCTCAAACTCCTTTGGGATATACATCTGTTATTATGATTTTTGAATATAAGGTTTTTCTGCCTATTTTCATTCAAACATTGCGGAACAACACTTCTCCATTATGTCATGGTTGTTCAAGAGGGATTCAAGACAAAGGATGGGTTGCTCAGGACCTTGTGCCGGTATCACCATTATTTATCAACGGGAATTTGCCAATGCCGTAATCACTCCATTCATAGAGAATGTGCTTCCGTGACGGGATCGTAAAAAAAATTTGTGGTAAAATTCTATTCCGCTTTTTTTTCATAATCATTGAAGGTTTTATCCTGCTTTCCCTTCATGTATTTCTCGGTAACAGAAACCCAAGTGAAAAAGCACCCATCGACGATTCCCTCGCTGTCCATTCACTCACCCTTCAAGTATTTACCGTAAAATTCCAGAGTTTTCTTCCATGAATCCTGTGCGGCTTCTTTATGGTAACTCATTCCGCTATCGTTGAAGAAAGCGTGGAAGGTTCCGGGATACAGTTTCATCATAAAATCAGGCTTATATTTCACGACCGCTTCTATTAAGGCAGGAAGTCCGGAGTTTATTGAACTATCCTCTCCTGCGTAAATTCCAAACACTGCCCCCTTAAGCTTCTCGACATCTTCTATACTTCTTGGGTTGGCACCATAATATATCACAGAAGCATCAAAATGCCTCTGTGTTGAAATTTGAAAAGCCAATCCACCCCCCATGCAGAATCCTATAACTCCTTTCTTGGTGCCGTTATCCTTGAATGAAAAGTCGTATAGTGCTTCGAGATCCTTGATCATTCTCTTTTCTATTTCTTCTCTCCCAAACATAATTGAACTTACAATTTTCTTGGAATTCTCGCTTGCCTTTGAAAGAAGTTCTTCAATTGCCCTTGGATCCCTGCGCTTTTCTGGTGGGAGGCTCCATATGGGCCTCATTGCATCCATGAGATTTTCCTCGGTGAATAATGCCCTTTCATCTGGCCTTGAGTATAAATTCGGTGCTATGGCGGAATAACCCTCCTTCGCAAGCCTGCGGCACACATTCTTGACGAATTCAGTTAGGCCCCAAATCTCAGAAATGACAATTATTTTTCCTGCATTATTCTTTTTATCAGGTTCTGATAAAAAATAATCAATGTCACTACCATCGAAAGTTTTGTATTTTCCAGTTTCTTCAGAAATAGATGCCATGATCTAGTTAGATCATAATAATTTAAAAGTTTTTTCATGCAGCTGGAAATGAAAATGTATTATTACCCATATTAGCATGGTAACTGGTTGACTATGGAATGTGAAATGTGTGGAAAAAAGGCACAGAGACTCACAAAAATACGCATAGACGGCGCTATTCTTTCTGTATGTGATGATTGTTCCAGATTTGGAACGCCGGTTACATCATTGAGGGCGCATGACACAAAAAAGGTTGATTTTCAAGGACAGGTCACACTCCAGGTAAAGGAGAGACCCGTAATTATAGGCAAGGCAAGATCGCCACAGAAGATTAGGCGGGATGGACGTAAGGCTGATGAAGAACTTGAAATTGTCCCGGATTATTTTCAAATAATCAAGGATGCCAGAGAAAAGATGTCCTTAACTCAGGAAGAACTTGCCCTGAAAATGATGGAAAAGAAGCATGTGCTTGCCAACATAGAACGTGGAGATCTTAAGCCTGATATAAGGACGGCCAGGAAACTTGAAAAATTGCTTAAAATAACATTGCTAGAGGAATTCTAATTTGAAGAAGAGATGATATAAATGGAAATTTCAATAGGGCAAAAAATAGATATTGAGGTGGACAACGAGGACCTTACGGGAGGGTACAAGAAGACAGTAATAGTGACATGGTATCAGAGGGGTTTTCCAATATATGTAGAGCTTTCCATGAATAAGAGCCTATTTTCCGCACTCAAGAAACATGCATCAGAATCTAAATCCCACAATTCCATAATTTCTATATACCGGATGGGCAGAACAAAATATGTTGTTGAACCTGCCATTATTATTGTTAATAGGGAGGTCAATCGAAATATAACACGGCAGGATTGAATCAGGCTTTTTTATTATATGCATAAAAGCCACTGCCGGATTTTCTTCCGGTTTTTCCTGCATCAACCATCTTCCTCAGTATGGTTGATGGCCTGTATTTTGGATCACCGTATTCTTTTTGGAGGATCTCCATCACATCAAGAGCTATGTCTACACCAACCATATCCGTCAGTTCCAGGGGACCCATAGGCATCCCCGCACCGAGTTTCATAGCAGTATCTATATCATCACGCGACGCAATTCCCTCATCGAGTGCAAAGCAGGCCTCATTGAGCATTGGAACCAGCAGGCGATTTACAAGAAACCCCGGGACTTCCTTCACCCTAATGGGCTTCATCATTGTACGGTGATTCTTAATGGAGGAATAAAATTCCACAACCTTGCTTTCTGTATCTTCCGATGTTTGCATTGCCTTCACAATTTCAATAAGGGGGAGTGTGTAAGGGGGATTAAAAAAGTGTGTTAGAATAACCCTTTGCGGATTTGTTACGCACGAAGCCAATTTTGTTATGCTCAGTGACGATGAATTTGACGAGATAATACATTCTGGGCTGCAGGATTCAGAAAGTTTCCTGAAGACATTCATTTTAATGTCAATTTTTTCAAAAACTGCCTCCACAACATGCTCACATTTCTTCAATTCAGAGAAATCTGTCGTTGGATGCAACCTATCAAGGGCTTTTTGCAGTGTTTTTTCGTTAAAGTCTGAAGAAAGATGTTTTTCAATTTCAGCTTTCTGTTCAGAAGAAAGCGTGACTCCCAACGACTCAATCCTTTTAATTTCCTTTTCTTCTCGTGATTTGCTAAATTGCAGATAGGAATTGAGTATCCTCTCCACAGTTTTTAATCCCCTGTTGACAAGTTCATCATTTTGGTCAACCATTGTTACCTCAAGGTCGTTAAATGCCATTAATTCTGCAATGGAAGCTCCCATCGTTCCAAGCCCAACAACTCCAACTTTCTTGAACATAACGGAGCATTTCTAAAGGTCTTAATAATTTTCCTGAGAATTGCAGACTATCAAATACATAATATTTTTATCCATGGATTCGTTAATTATATGAGGTCAATAATATGGGAAAAATGAAAAAAGACCTGAAAGAACTTGAGGAAATCGGGGACATAGATGAACTGGACAGAGTAGCTTTCGGAGAAGATGATTATAAGCGAAAATCAGGGAGAAACCCTGGTTCTATCCCTAGGAAATAAGGTTACATCCCTAATATTATGAATACCCAGTGCAATCTGTGTAAGCCTTTCTAGTCCAAGTCCCCATCCGGCGTGTGGTGGCATGCCGTATCTGAAGGCGCTTATGTAATATTCAAAGTTCTCAGGATTTAACCCCTTTTCTTTTAATCTTTTTATTAATGCTTCAGGATTATGGACTCTTTGTGCACCAGAAGTTACCTCCAGTTCCTTGTATTGCAAATCAAATGATTTTGTTAAGGATGGATCATCTTCCTTTTGCATAGTGTAGAACGGCCTAACCTTTTCTGGCCAACCCGTGATGAAATAAAACCCGTCCATTTTCGAACCTATAATCTTGAGCTGTTCCGAACTGAAGTCGTCACCGAAATTAAACGATATGCCATTTTCTTCAAGGATCCTTATGCCATCCTGGTAGGTCATTCTTGGAAATGGTCTTTTAGGAACAACGATGCGGTAACCGTATTGCTCAAGTTCCTTTCCCATAGTGTCCATAAGTTCAGTTAACCCCTGATATACAGATAATTCAAGCATCTGCATGGCTTTATCGTCATCAGAAAATGCCATTTCAATATCTATGCTGGTGAATTCGTTAAGGTGCCTGTTTGTGTTGTGCTCTTCTGCTCTGAACGCCGGTCCAACCTCAAAAACCTTTGGAATGCCAGCAGAAATAAGCATTTCTTTGTACAATTGAGGGCTTTGATTAAGGAAGGCATCCTTCTCGTGATATTTTACCCTGAATACCTCTGCCCCACCTTCCGTGGCAGATGATACTATTTTAGGAGTCTGAACTTCAATAAACCCTTCTTCCTCCATTAATTTCCGGATTCCCCACAGTATTTTTGACTTTGATGCAAAAATTATATTGTTTTTTGGTTTCCGGAGATCCAGTACCCTGTTATTGAACCTGGTTTCGAAATCGACTTCTACTGGATCCGTAATACCCACAGGCAAAGGCGTTGCGGATGCGTTGAGTAGAGTTAGGTCTGAACACGTTACTTCTGGTGCTGATTTGCTGATTGCGTCCTTCTTGAATGTTCCTGAGATTTTTAAGACGCTTTCCCTCGATAGTTTCGATGCTTTTTCTATAAGTTCCGGATTTCCCTTTATTGTTACCTGACAGGTTCCTGAATAATCTCTTAATACGATAAAAGTTATATTCTTCAGAATTTTTATTTCCTGTGCCCAGCCATAAATGACGACACTTTCTCCGCCTTTCAGCGAACCAAGATCCTCAATTGATATACTGCTCATATTGTGGTGATATGTTTTAAATTAAAAAGGATTTCAATGATCGTCCAATAATTCTCAGAGAGATTTAATCGAATTGATGATCAAAATTATAAAATCCACGTGTAACATTATTCTCCTATGAAATCATTGAAACTCCTCGGAATATTATTAATTTTAATTTCAATGTTCCTGGTCTCCTTTTCTGGTGTTTCAAGTGCTCAGACTCAGCATGTGCTCATAATAAATCTCAATGAGCAAATCGATCCCGGTTCAGCAACTATGGTTTCTGATGCCTTGAATTCAATAAACAATCAAACTACAAAAGCTGTTGTCATAAACATGAATACACCTGGTGGGCTTCTTGGGTGCATGTTGCAGATAGTGCAGGCAATAAACGCAACGGAAGGAAAAAATATTCCCGTTTATACTTACATTGCCGCAGATTCTATTGGAGCATCGGCAGGTTCATACATAGCAATGGCAACCACCCAGATCTGGATGGGGCCTGGGTCTGAAATCGGTCCATCTACGCCTATAGTTGTCGGAGGGTCAAGTCTTCAGGAAAATCACACTGAAGCAGCCATGGAAGCGCTGATGACTGGTCTGGCCGGGGCACATGGAAGGAATGTCACCGCAGCAGCAATAATGGTTTACAATGACCAGGCATACAATGCTGCGCAAGCTAAGAGTATAAATCTCATAAATGGTATTGCCCTAAACCTCTCGGCATTCTTGAAAATAATGAATTTGAATGGTTATCCCCAGGGAGTTGTTAATGAAAATTTATACGAACAATTTTTAAGCTTTATGAGCAATTCTTTGATAGATGGGCTGTTTATTACTTTCGGCTCTCTTGCAATCCTTATTGATATATATCACAGAACCGTTTTTATGACTGCACTTGGAGTTATACTAATAGGGCTTGGGTTATTTGGAGCCCAGTTGATAGGTTCCTCTGTTATTGGAATTGTGTTTCTCCTTTTAGGTTCGGCGCTGATGTTTTTGGAGATTAAAACACAACATGGAATTGCCCTTCTAGGAGGGCTAGCAATAGATATGATCGGTACTATTCTAATCGCGGCCCCATATATATCCGCAAATAGTTCTGCATATCCGTCGAATCCCATAGGAACACAAGATTACATAATAATCGGCGCTGTCCTGTTTCTGGGCGTTGTTCTTGCTTATTATCTCCACAAGCTCGGTTCTTCGTTGAAAAGAAGGCCGGAAACAGGGTGGGAATCCATCGTATCAAAAGATGGTATCGCTGAATCTACACTCAATCCGTCTGGTTGGGTCAGTATAGAAGGCCAAAAATGGAAGGCGATATCTGAAAAAGATGTGGAGATTAAGAAAGGATCACCGATTATTGTGCTTGGTATCTCCGGTCTGGTACTTACAGTGAGAGAGAAAACAAGTGATGAAAATTGATAAGCTCCAGCGATTTCATTCTTGGCTTTGACATCGGGGGGACTAAAATTTCCGGAATTATTGCAGATAATCACGGCAAGATATTAAAATCCTCACGAAAGTACACTGTGAAGCACATGGGAAAGGAAAAAATTATTGAGGACCTCGATTTCATGGGAAACTCCATGATTGATGAATCGGGCATTTATCCAGATACTATCTCAATTATTTTTGCGGGTCTCGTTGATTCAGAGCAGGGAAAGATAATTTCATCACCGAACCTCTTTGGGCTTTCTGATTTCAATATTGTGAAGGATCTGAAGAAAGTTTTTCATTCAAAGGTAATCCTTGAAAACGATGCTACTGCTGCCGCTATTTCCGAAAAAGTCTTTGGAAAGGGAAAGAACATGGATGATTTCATCTATATATCTTTGAGCACAGGAATTGGCGGTGGGATCTTTATAAATGGGAATCTCCTTAGAGGGAACAATGGACTTGCTGGTGAAATTGGGCACACCGTAATTTTGCCAGATGGTCCCTTTTGTGGTTGTGGGAGAAGAGGATGCATTGAAGCACTGGCTGGTGGGAAAGCTATAGCCAGAAGGATAATGGAAAACAGGACTATGTTGAAAGAATCCGCCTTTTTTTCGGAAATTCCCTCTGGAAAAATTACTGCAAAACATATGTTTGATGCTGTCAAAAAAGGAGATATGTATGCGCAGTTGATCCTTGAAGAAACTATATTCTATCTTTCAACTGCCATATCAAATCTCATATGTTCGTTTGATCCGGAGGCTATCATCATCGGTGGCAGCATAAGCATGGCGGGAAATATGCTTTTTAAGCCGTTGAAACAATCTATTGACGAGAGTTTGAAGGGCATGTACCGTGATGTGAAACTTATAAGATCTGATCCTGAAACTGGCAAGATAGCTCCAATTGCTGTTTCAGTCTATAAACCTTGAAGCCATTCTGATCATTGACGGTAAAGCATTTTGCTTTCAATCAAAAATTAGGAATTTTCAATAAGAAATATGGTATGCATAAATTATCTTAATAATTTGGAGAAACAATCAAATCTTATTAATTCCAGCGCCTTCTATTTCGTGCATTCTCTCGTGCTCTTCGATTTCCATCAGTTCGGACGAGTGAAAATTGTGGGTGTCGCAGTGATGTATAATTATTCCAGTCTTTTCATGTTTCTCTCTTCTCCAGATTCCCATGATATGAATAACTGGACATGGTTAATAAAAGTTATTATTATCAAATCAATATAAATTGAAAACCTAAAATTTTATGATGTTCCCATCCTAAAACGTTGTTTATAATTTCACAAAAAAATTAATTATTAAATAAATTCCCAAATTTGTGGGGAATATGGCAATAGATATTTTATGGTTATATCCTTGAAATCGTTTCTTTCAAATTCATAAAGTGTAGAATAGTACTCATATAGGTTTGAAGATGGGACAAAAACATTAACCTGCAATTTTCCCAAAACGGGCTTTAAGAAATAGCGAAGTCGCATTACGTGTTTCTCATTTACTATCTCCCTGAATTTCGATAGGAATGCATTACGCACAGTTAGTTCGTATATGCAATCTTCATCTGAAATTTGTTTGAGTTCGTCAATTTTTTTTAAGATCTTATGATCGGAATATATTACTGTCTTGAACCCACCATCCTTGCTTTCGCTATTTTTTAATTCACCAATTATACCCTCCTCACCAGCAATTGAGGCAAGACTTTCATCTTCTTTTCCTAAGCCAATCTCATAGGTAACAAGGGAGATTGGATATTCAGAATTAATGATATTCATTATCTCAATAATTCCGGGGCTTGGTCCCAGCCACTCTACCCTTGAATTTTGCAAATCGGACGTATATCTGGCAAGCAAGTCTGAAACTTTTTGCATTTGACTACTGTGAAATCTTGAGTAAATGTTGAGAAACCCCTTTGAAATATCTGCTCTGTTGATTACAAATGAGGGAAGTTCGATAAGTTCGCCTATTATAGCCAAATCTCTTACATTATTTACCCTTGAATCAATAACATGAGAATTTTCCCTCTCTGAGGCGTTGAATTTCTGGAAAAACAAACTCGCATTGTTTACCTTTAAATCCTTGGGAAAATATGTGGATATCCATGTTTCCCCATTCTTGCCATAGACATAAACGGGAAGTTTTCTTTCGAGGCTGGAAGTAGTATTGAAAAGTTCAGTGTTTTGCCTAACCTTCAGGACAAGCCTCATATCAAGCTTTTTGTCGATATCTATCACCCTCATAGTAATTAAACACACTTAAATCCTATTTAAGAGTTTATATTAAAAAATAGGTTCATTTATATAGCGTCAAAATAGTCTTAGATCTTGATCGCTTCAATCCACCCCTTCAACTCCTTCTCTGGTAAAATGTCGTGTGTTTCGAGG
>JAJZXT010000192.1 GCA_021806355.1 Thermoplasmata archaeon | reverse complement strand
CATTATTTCAAGCCTGATGGGGTTCATATACCTTTCAAGCTGAAGAGATACCAGAACAGTGTGAAGCCGACAAATTTCCTGTTCAACTATGGCGTTGAGTATATCCACGATGAAGCAACCTTCATAGATACACCCCACAGATCGGTCCAGCTTAAATCTGGAAAACAATTATCATACGACTACCTCATAATCGCAACGGGAGACCGGTTTGATTATGATGAGGTTCCTGGCTATAAGGAGGAGGCGAAGCACTTCTACGATCTGTCGCACTCCCTTGAATTAGGGAATAGCCTCGAATCATTTAAGGGAGGAAAGATAGTTGTCGGACCTTCCAGTATTCCATACCAGTGTCCTCCGGCACCCTATGAATTCACCTTCCTTCTGGATCAGTATCTGAGAAGCAGGGGAATCCGGGATAAGACTGAGATACATTACGTGTTTCCCCTTAACCGGGTTTTTACCATCCAGAACGTTTCTGACTACATAGAAAAACTCTTTGAGGAAAAAGGGATAATTACCCATACGCTCTTCAACGTGGAATCAGTAGATGGTATTAAGAAGAGTGTAACTTCGTTGGAAGGGGATTCGGTAAATTATGATCTTCTCATACTTGTTCCACCACACAAGGGGCAGACGGTAATCACGAAATCTGAACTCGCAGGGCCAAGCGGTTATATTGACGTTCACAGGAATAAGTTGAATTACAAGGATTATGATGACGTATTCGCCATAGGTGATGCAACAAACCTCCCGATCTCAAAAGCAGGTGCCACGGCACACTTCGAGTCGGAATACCTTGCAAATCGGCTGGCGCATGAAATTTCCGGAAACGTTTATGACGATGCCTATAACGGGGAGATTGCCTGCACAACGATCACTGGAGCAGGGAAGGCAATGACTCTCTATTTCTCATACGAAAGGCCGCCAAGGGCAGTATTCCAGAGCAAGATGGATTATCTGCTGAAATGGACATCTGCAGATACATACTTCTCAGCCATGCTAAGAGGAATAATGTGAGGTGAAAAAGAATGGTTGAAGATTCAAAAAATAAAACTGGAACCGAAAATTCGAAGGACATTGAACAACTGATTGAAGAAATAAGCGAGAATGCAGATATGTTTCATTCATTCCTGAAAATGGCAAAACGCCTCAAGGATGCCGGAATCATAGATCTAATGGACAGCGTCTCGAAGGATTACATGCCTACCGATATTGAATTCCTGGGCAAGTTCTTTACATCAAGGGAATTCACCACAGCAGTAATCAAAGGCGGGAATACAATGACGGCTATGCTCTATATGCTCCTCAGCGAACAAAATACAGACCTGATAAGGCTGCTGCTGTATAATTCCGAAGGATTCTCTGACGCAATCGTGGACGGTGTCAGGAAACCGAGAAAAATGACATTCCTATCGCTGTATTCTATGATGAAGGACCCGGACGTTTCCGCAGGAATGACTGCTATGTTCAATATCCTCAAGGTGTTTGGAAAGGTTGTAAACGAGAAAATGCCGTAAATATCTCTCTATATCAATAGTCACCAACCGAAATACATTAACCGGCACCTCTAGATTTGGAAACGCATCAATCTTTAACAGGAATTTGGACCAATAGATTGCCAGGTTGTGGGGTGCATTCATATTTTCTAATTGTATAACTTCGTCACCTAAACACACACAATTCTCTTCTCAATTTTTTTTATACATCTCAACAAACATGCTTTTCCCCTGTATTCTCCATGTTGAAAGCAGTCGGTGAGCGCAATGCGGGAAAACCGCCCGTTGCTTTCGACGGGGTGTTCTCTATAACGACAGATCCCTACTCTATTCCACTGTACGCGGCGCGGTTCCGCGTTCGTGTTCTTTCTATCGCTGCAAATAAGATCAGCGCTGGGAAGGGGCATAGAATCGACCAAACTCAATGGGAAATATTCAATGAAGAGAATGTTCCTTAAGATAGAGAAACTACACATTATAGATGATCAGAACAGTGAACTGAAAAACATAGGGAGAACGAAGAAACAGAATGATATGATCAATCCCCTGAACTCAGTATCGTGGTGGTAAAAAGCTGGGAGTTCAGGTTGCAGGGCAATCTATGGATAAGAAAAAAATCTGAAGTGAACTGACATTCCCTGCTCAGCTAAACATTATATCAAAATTTTATAATGGCAGTAATACTGAAAATGTCAGGTTGCATGGCTAAACATGCATTCCCGTAAATGTAAGGCTGTAATATATCTGAACATTGATAAATCCCGTACCAGTTACACCATAATATCCAAAATACCATATTCCGGGTGTAGATGTTAGAAACACTCCACCTCGACCGGTCTGTCCATATGGAAGGCATGACGAAAATTCGTTGGGGTTTTGTGCTGGACCGATACATTCATTAAGACCAGTTTTATTGTAATTGGTATTGAACATTATTCCTTTAACGCCCTGAGGCATACAGAAAGAGAACACCTTACTCTTATTTACTCCCTGTTTAATGCAGAATGTTTTATTTGCCACAAGAGTAAAATTGCATTTTGAAATAATTTGACTCCATTGATTCCCATTATTCAAAGGAGGATTTTGGTTCTTCGATCCTAAATTTCTATTATGATCGTTTAATATATAATAGCCTCCAGCCACAACAATTATTGCCATAGTGATAAATGTAAGCATCCTTTCCATTTTTTTGTTTTTCATGATTTCACCTTTTTCTTTATGATCTCTATGAGTTTTATTCCCAGTACAAAAATAAATAATTGAATTATGTAAACATAAATAAATTGATATTCAGGCAAATTGAAAAGGAAAGGGATTGATACTGGAGGGACATTTGGAATAGTTCCTGTATTGTTGTTTACAACATTAATTGCAAATATATTGAGTAAATACGCTGCATAATAACTGAAGTTAGACGGATCAAGAAGAAATATAAATTTGTCCAATATATTGAAGTTTGGTGAAACAAACTCCCATCCATTCATGTTCATAATAAGTTGATTTTTTAAATTCACAGTTAAAGGATTTAGATAAAGTGAATAAAAATACGAAGACGCGATAGAAAGAACTAAATAATAACCTATTGCA
>JAJZXT010000021.1 GCA_021806355.1 Thermoplasmata archaeon | reverse complement strand
GAAAGAGACAATAGGCAGTATAGATCAGGACCCATACCAGACTGGAAGAAGAAAAAAGGAGATTTTCAGAGAAATGGCAGAGAGCAGGAACGCAAGAGGCCACAATTCCAAAGAGAATTTACAAGAGAAAACCATGGAAATGCGGATCGTCCTAAGAACCAGGAAAATCAGGTGAGGCAGAGGACATTTCCATCAGAGGAGTTTCCGCGTAAGGTCGTTAAGGAAAGTGAGGGTTTTGAAACGCAGAGGAAAAGAAACCCAGATGAACGTAGTGGCGGCTATAAGCAAAATACCTCAAAATTTAATAAGAAACCAGGAGAATATCGGAAATTTGAAAAATCCACGGGATCAGGGAACTATTCAAGAGATCGTGAAAGAAAAGAATATCCGGGTAAAGATAGATCAGAAAGGAAATCAGGCTTTGGGGGAAATTCATTCAACAGGAAAAAACCTTCTTTCGATTCATACAAAGGTAAGAGCCAGTCTGGTTTCAGGGAGAATAAAGACCAGTTCAGGCCTTCAGAGAGATTTGGTTCCGGGAAACCCATGAGGAAGGGGAAAAAGCATGACTCCAGGGATAGCGGCAGAAGAAATTAAATGGTTCGGCATTGTACGGCCGGACGGGACTATCAGCTATTTTAAAGACACAGGTCAGGATTACGTAGAAATTTTCAACAGTCTCCGGCGTGGGATCATCCCTGAAATCGCGGGTGAAGAACAAAAAATACCAGACCTGAGATCTGCGTTAATAAATTTTGGGAAATCAAGGCTCAGGGAAGAACTTGGGGAGGACAGGTTTGCCGTAAAATTATTCCAGGTTCTGAGTTCAACGGATGAAATTATCAATCTCTACTATGAAAAAGCCTCAGGATTCTCAATTTTTGTTCAGAATGAAAACAACGAAAGCTCCATGAAAGATACGTTTAACGCCATATCCAGTGGAGATACAAGGTTTGACGGCGAGGCACTTAGGGTCATTGGCGCGGAAGGCTTAAGACTCCTCAAGCTTAGAAAAGACCTTACAGACAGGTTAAATGAGTTGATTCTGAGGATAATGCCAAACACTTCCAAACTTATTGGAGGTGGGCTCGCTTCAGAACTGCTTTCAAGGGCAGGCAGTCTCCAGAGGCTGGCTCTTTTTTCAGCGTCAGCGATTCAGCTTACTGGAGCTGAGCGTTCGCTGTTTCAGCATATTTCAAGAGGAACAGATCCACCTAAGCATGGCGTGATTTATAAGCACAGCCTGGTAGCCGGTGCACCGGATGGGAAGACTGGAAGAAGGGCAAGGCGCCTTGCATGTAAAATCTGCATAACAGCAAGGGCTGACATGAGGGGAACATTGCTTGCAGATGAACTGATCCAGAAGTATATCGCGGAAATCCAGAGAGAATAGCCGGATTTTCAGCACTTCTACCGTCTCAGGATTCGCGGTACATATTAATTATTGCGGTGTATACCCTTTCTCCAAATTATGCAGGGGGAAATCCTCCAAAATGCAGGCAGGATCTCTAGGGCCTTGAATTCCCTTAGGACGAAAGATATTCCGTTCTTCATGTGGATCCTCACAGCTTTATGGAAGGCAGCAGGTATTGAGTGCTTTCATTTCATCAATAAGGATAAGACTCATTGTAAATAGCAATTGAATATTGCACATTTTGGCAAAGTAATATTCATTCATTTGATAACCAACGCCAAGCCTGCCTTGCTTGAAGGCAATGGAGGAATTATAATACATGTTTTGTTCATTAGAACTTGAGTTTCGAGAGTAATTGCTCTCTGATCAACCTGCAATATGTCGGCATAGATTGAAATTTAACGTCTTTTTGAAGAAAATTTTTCACAAATCATTCCAGTTCTCTATCAGCCTTCTGCTGTCTCTCAGCCTTTATATCATACGGATATGTTATATCCATTGCACTTGCCTCATTTATTCTTCTAATGTCATTACTTGATATCTGCCATCCTAAAGAACCCATGTTTTCTTTAAGCTGTTCAATATTTCTTGCACCTATTATTGGAGAAGTTACTGCCGGGTTGCTTAAGAGCCAGTTAAGAGAAACCTGTGGCATCGTTTTTCCCATTTTTAATGATATTTTCTCAACTGTAGAAATTATTTTCTTCGCCCTGCGAGAATTGTATTGTTTATAGAAATCTGAATTATTAGAATCACCTATCCTAGTTCCTTTTGATGCATCTGTTACCCCCGTTTTGTATTTACCGGAAAGAAACCCCCCAGCAAGTGGACTCCATGGAAGTACTGCTATCTTCTCTTCAAGAGCCATTGGAAGAAGTTCGAATTCAGTCCCTCTAATGAAAATATTATAATGAGGTTGCAAACTTACAGGTTCATGCCATCCTCTTGCTTTGCAGAGTTGTAATGCTTTCTCAAACTGCCATCCCCGATAGTTGCTTACGCCAACATACCTGATCATTCCATCCTCCACCATTGTATTCAGCACACCATATGTCTCTTCAAGTGGACTTAGTGGATCCCATGCATGTACCTGAAGCAGATCAATATAATCAGTCTGCAACCTTGCCAAACTTTCTTTTACTGCGTGAATTAAGTGTTTTCTGGACAACCCCACACTGTTAGACGACCCATCCGTTCTGAACCTTGCCTTTGTGGCTAACACAATCGATTCCCTTTCGTGATTCTTAATCCATTTTCCAATTATTTCCTCAGATTTACCTTCTGAGTATACATCTGCAGTATCTATGAAATTACCTCCATTGGAGGTAAAATAATCGAGCATTTCATGACTCTTTGATTCATCTGCCTGCCATCCAAACGTCATTGTGCCCATGCATAACTCACTCACAAGAGTTCCTGTTTTCCCAAGTTTTTTCAATTTCATAATTTCATATGCCAATGTCAGATAAAAAAGTTTATGGAAATATTATCTTGTATTCATGGAGCGAATTCTTTCCCAAAAAGACTTCTCCAATCTTTTGCATTCCGTATAGAGGGTGACGAGATGCGGTGCATTTACTGCATACTCTCCAGACAACTGCCTGATTGCGAGTCCCCCACGATCAATATGTGTGTTATACCCATGCTTGCTGCGTTTTGCAAGAGATTCTTTACGC
>JAJZXT010000189.1 GCA_021806355.1 Thermoplasmata archaeon | reverse complement strand
GTGATATTCGTTCTATCTTTGTCTTCATCTGGGGTGTTCGTGTTATAATCCACACATAAAGTTTACAAGCTTGTCAAAGAAATATCCACATGACTTTTCCTAAAAAACCCCCTGATCAGTGGTTCACCTTCGGGCTTATGTTTTGCACAATCCGCAATTCAGGCGTTAATTAACTTGTGACAGCACCGCAACTTTTATTCTTGGCTGTTTCATGCAAAGAAAATGTAAACAAAATATTCTATTATTCCCATTATTTTTTGAAAGGTGTGATGGTTGTGATATTAATTAACAGTTCGCTTTTGTAAGCCGTTATTTTAGGGGGAATAGTGGCTGTTCTTTTCTATTTGTCAGGCGCTTTGCCATTGTACTCAATCAGGAAGAAAAGGAAGAAGTCAGATGCACTGGACCTAAGGAATAGAGCAAAATCATTGAAACTTAGAACATACATCTCGACTATTGCTTTCACACTATGGTATGCATTGATTGTTTTCATCTTCCTCGGCAACCTGGAGAAAACTGGAACTCAGTATACTACAGTACTCGGACTCCAGCCCGTTGTGATCGAAGTCTTTGTTTTCGGCACTTCTCCAGTAATTATCGCACTCGTCTTATACGTTTGGTTGACGGTTTTTATTTCAAACAAGCGGTTAAATCACGATAACAATGCAACCCACTAGTGTTAAGACAATTTAATTATCATACATAATATTTTGACAACCTCTTGTTTGCCGTTTTCCTGTCGAATCCCCACTCTATCTTCTTCCTGTCACGACTGCGTATTTGCGTCTATGCACCGACTTCCTGTTCCAGGCTTCTGAAATCTTCGAACCTTCGGTCCGTGCATTCCATGTCCATAATGTTGATCTCTATCTCTGCAACATTGAGCCAACTGGCATGCTTCGGCGTATAATGGAACTCAATCAGATGGATATTCCATGAACTTCTTCACTGTTGATTGAATAATATCTGATATTCTTTTATCCAAGCCCTCGATTGTTTTCATTCCTCTTTGGTCATTCTAAGAGATGCCCTTTTCTTTTTCATAAAATTTCTCTCGTGATCTAGGATTGGGTCTAGTCTCTATTACACAAAATTCTGGATACTATCAACCATCTATCCAATTACCATGTAAATAATATATAAATAATGACGATTGAATGTTGTGCCAACTAAGCAACCTGATCTTATTCACTCCTATGTAGAGTATGTGCAATTCAGAAACCAATCTATTGGAACTGGTGTAGTCAACCTAAAGAGCAGAAAATGGCTGAATTCCACTACCGTCCTCCTTCTTGCCTTCCTTAAGAGTGAAAGCGGATGCCAATTGGTCTCCAATGGCGACAGTGATGCCAAGAGTTACCTAGATCAAATGGTTGCAGATCCCAAATGGTGGAGAGAGAAGAGGAAGCTCCAGCTTAATTCCAGAAGCTCATACATTCCATTCTCTGAACTGCCAGAGGATGAAGAAGATTTTAAAGCGCTTTTTACAAGGGCAACCGAGTTGATCAAGTCATATAAATCCGTCGGAGGCGAAAGTGCGTTTAAACATGTCTTAAGTGAGTTAACGGACAATATCTACCAACATTCTCAATTTGAAAAGTCATTCATGATGTGCCAGGCGTATGAGAAGAAAGGGTATGTTGAATTATCCTTTATAGATGACGGTATCTCGATTCCAGGAAATTTTGAGGACCACGACATAAAGTTCGATGAAGATGCCATAGCTATTAGCCAGGCAGTAGACGGGCAATCCACAAAAGATCTCGTGGAAAGAGGTACGGGCCTAGGAAGCTCGCTTCGGATATACTGCGAAGGTGCAGGCGCAGAAGCTATGATAGTCTCGAGGAAGGGGGCATACTATAGAAAGCTGCAGGAGTCTACTCTTTACCATTTGAATGATGAACAGAAATTTCACGGGACTCTTATAAGTATTCGGATTCCAGTATTGCAGGCCGATATTGAGTACACTAAGTATATTGGTTAGAAACCTAAAATCATAATACAATAGTTTTAATCTTAGGTGATATTAACGAGTTATGGAAGTAAAAGTGTCTGAGTTACTTAGGATGCAGGATCTAGCCCTTAGATCTTGGGCCGATGAGTTGTTCAGGCTATTGTCGGCTAAAAACTGTCAGACTTTAGTGCTAGATTTTTCCGGAATAACATTTATGAGCAGATCATTCGCTCATGAATACTTAACTGCCAAAAAGAATTTTTCTAAGCATATCCAGGAAACAAACTTAAATGAAGCAGTAAAGCAGATGCTGGAGCTTGCATCAATACCTCCTAACAAGAGTCGCAAGGATGTTAACAGGCCACGCATTGCTACATTATAACCTATTTTCTTTAGAGTTCATTAATTTGTACCGAGTTCCAACAAAATATTTCTGACTAGTCCAAATGTATAAATTTGAGCAACGTTATTGGAAATCCTAAATTCCCATGGTATTAGGCACTATGACCCCTATTTTCTCAAAGAGTTTCTTCTGTTCCTTCGTCAATTCCTGGATCACGATCTCTCTGTCGAATACCTTGCATTTCAGATTCCGCAATATGTCAGGGGACATTTCAACGGAACCGATCTTCTTCTGCACTTCCATGTATACTATCAGCGAAAGGAATACTATGAACAGGTACCCTCTCAGGGTTTCTTTTCCATGAACCCTGAGCGGCAGTAGCGAAAGATCATCCTTTGAGTATGAATATGCCTTCTCCACAAACTGCCTGATATAATACAGGGGTATCAGTTCATCCCTTTCAATGGGCTGTGAACTCATGAGGACCATGAAGCCTTTCCTCTTCACAGCAAACGGATCGCAATCGTCCATGTGCTTCAGCATATATCTTCTCAGTTCCCTGCCCCTCCTCTCTGGATCCAGGACAAGATGTGTGAAAACGGTGTGATCTGCGAATTCTGCCTGTGAAGAGGAGATGAACATGATCCTGTTTCCGTACTTCACTGCCTTTTCAGGGCTATCCAGGCCTCCTGAGGATTCTATGAGATGGTAAGTAGCCCCCGGGAATCTCACCCAGAGGCCCTCTCAGAACCGAACGTGTGCCTCTTGACGCATACGACTCCCATCACCCCAGCCTGAATGGC
>JAJZXT010000014.1 GCA_021806355.1 Thermoplasmata archaeon | reverse complement strand
TAAATTCCTGGTTCCACTGAAAATACCATGCCGGCCCTTATTTTTTCCTTTTCACCCTCATCGATGAATGGCGCTTCATGCCCTTCAAGGCCTATGCAGTGACCGGAATGGTGCAATCTGTACTTCAGTATTCCATTTTCTTTTGCAAATTCTATTGCTTTCCTGTCCACGTCCCCGAATTCCTTTCCTATTTCCAGCGAATCAATAACCACCTGCTGCATTTCAACAGCCAGTTTATGGAACTTCCTAACCTTTTCATCAGGTTCCCCCATGAACATGTTTCTCTCTATCTCTATGTGGTATCCGTCTATATCGCCACTTGCCCCGGATCCAAGGACATCCCCCCTCTTAATCTTCTTATTGGTGAAGAGTGAGTGCGGATAATACGAATGTTCTCCGACCTGCCCCCTGAAGCCGGCACTTATTTCCATGGGATAATTTATTGGTGGCTTCACATCTTTTCCAAATGCTTCCATGGCAATTTTATTTGCCTCAGATGATGCTTTGTATGAGATTTCAAAGTCATATTTCCCTGGTTCAGTGTATTCCTGCAACAAGTTGTGTGCAAGATTTCCCCATTTTGAGCTTTCCCTCATGATTTCAATTTCCTCCTCTGACTTGATTTTTCTCATGCCGTAAAGGTCATCGGAGATATTTGCAAGATTGAAGCCATGAACGATTTCACTTGTTGGGATGGATCTGAACCCCCATCCTGAGCTGTAAAATGATGGATTGTCAACGCCAAGGCTTTTCCCGGTTGATAATTTTTCTATCCATTCTCCGAAATACTTCAATGGATGCTTTGTCCCTGGATAATCCGGGTAACCAAACGAACCTTTTATATTGGGGCACTGGCCCAATACATGCTCTTTTTCCATTACAGGGCCAAAGAAATAAATATCCAGGTTCCTGTCCACCAGGAAGGCAGCAGGCCTTTCTGTAGCTATGTAGAAGTAGTCTGCAAAATATTTGAATGAAGTTGTCCCTGATATATATACAGAATCCAGTTTCTTGCCTTCCATGATTTTTCCCAGGTTTTCTATCCTTCTTTTCAGTTCCTTTCCTGATACTCTGAACATGGATTGACAATATGGCATTGCTCTAATAGATTTTCACTCAATTTATATGGGTTATGCATAGCACTTTATTCATGAGATATTGTTAATGTCAAGAACTGCGGGAACACACGGGTGAGGCAAAAAAATGGACCTGATTCCGACATTGGAAGATATGAGAAAAATTCTTAATTTTTACAGCATTGAGGAGAAGTTTAGAATCATTTTCCTATCTCAGACATGAATGAGAACAAATGATACTTTATCTCTTAAAGTCGTTGATATCTAGAGATAGCTTGATCTCGGAAATGTTCCACTGGTAATTTGGCTAGGATCAAGTCCATGATTTGTTCTATAGGTTGTTATACCTAAACTAATTCCCAAAAGATGTGCGTATGAAAAATATTTATTCGCTCTAGAAATACCCATTGGTTAATTGTAAAACAAAAGCAAACACAGGTGAGTAAAAATGTCAGAAAATAAACCAAAAATTGCCTTCGACGATAGTTCAAGAGAGTTTATTCTTAATCTCTTTGATAAACGCATCAATGAGAATGGCGAAGTACTAGAAAAGAACTCAGATGAAGTTGTAAAGTCATTTGAGGGAAACCCTCTCACAGTAGACGAATTTGGTGGTGTGAAAAGGGATTCTGAATTCTTTATCGAAAATAATGTCGTGTCACTCTTCAGGCTAAAGTTCCGGAAAGAGTAGATATGGCACGATGATCTGTACTTAAGTCATTTGTTGATAGTGTTTTTCATATTGATATAAGCAATATCAAAGAAAATTCTTCTAATATCAAGATAAAAGCGTGAGACAGCATTATAATCATAAGGAAACAAGATAAAGATCCATTAAGCATAGACAAGAATGGGGAAAGGATAACCTTAAACATTGCGAACCTCGATGGGAGCAGAAGTCAACATTGGCAGCCATAATAAAAGAGGGGGTTGACCAGGAAGGTGAGCCGCTTAAGGAGAATATGTTGCAATATTCGGGTGAACTGGATCAGTACAAGGAAGAGAATTCTGATAAGGATTTGTTGGACTATTTTAAAGGCAAGATCTCAAAGGAGGATTATGAAATACTGAAAATATCCCTTTTTCTAAGATTTCGATTCAGATTGAAAGAAAATGTATCGGATATAAAATCAGATATCATCAAGAGATTCGGTGACAGGGGAAAGAACATAGCGAACCTTTGCAGTGCAGAATACTTTGAAGAGTATATTAGGCCTCTTTGGGATACAATTCATAAATCAGTAGTTAAAAAAGATGAAGCGGATCAAAAATTCAAAAAAATCTTTGAACTAATAGTGAGAGATGGACTTTTAGCCGTCTTTGTTCATCACAAAATGACTGAAGACAAACTTGCCGCAAAAATAGCAGGAAAGATAGAAGAATCAAGGAGGTATGGGTTTGTGATGATTTCTGATCAACTATATGTTCATGCGCTTTCTCTGCCGAATGTCAAAACAGTGTTGCAGTGGATCAAAAATAACCCGGAATTTCCAAATGTTACAATAGTTTCTGAAGGTCCGGACTTTATAACGGTCTCAATCCCTATAGACCACAATGCACTTGATGCATACAATTCTAGACCCCTATGAAAATGGATTAAACCAGCTAAATTTTCGCGAAAAAAATATTTTGGGTTGCAAACTTAAAAATTATCCGCTCACTCCTGGACTATCATCTCTGCGTGCGCAGTAAATTTAATCTTGCTTCCAACCATGAACTTTCCGGCTTCTATTACCATGTTCCATTTTAGCCCAAATTCTTCCCTCACAATTTCTCCTGTTACCGTAATGCCTGCCCTGGTCTTTCCATATGGGTCCTTGATTATGCCTTCAAGATCTCCTTCAAATGTTATTTCCTTTGTTACATCCCTTATTGTCAGGTTTCCTTTTATAGCGTATTTCCCTTCACTTTTTTCAGTTATGGATGTGCTTTGAAACCTTATCTCCTTGTACTTCTCAACTTCAAAGAAATCCGGTGATTTCAGGTGGTTGTCCCTGTCCGGCTCCCTTGTATTGATTGTAGAAGGGTCAATTACAACAACGACA
>JAJZXT010000138.1 GCA_021806355.1 Thermoplasmata archaeon | reverse complement strand
GACAGAAATGAAAGAGGTCGGATCGCATATTGCTTCATGCGTGCCTGCATCCGTACAGTCAGATGGCTTAGCATGAAGGACAAAGTACCTTCGGGCCGAAGGGAATTCAAGCCCATGGAGATTTCCCCAGCAACCTTTGAAGTGGGAAGTTCCCTGCGAAAGCTGGGAGAGGAGGTCACCAGAACGGATAGAACAACGGAAACTCATTTGGTCCCGTTATCCAGGCTGCCCATCTGCTTTGTTATCAACTGGGAAATATCCACTTTTGTTCTTGAAAAGTCAAGTATCCCCATTCCAACGATGTGTTTGTCTTTGTCCAGATCAACCATAGTGGTACCGTCAATCTCAACAGTTCTGGAAATCTTCTTGCGGGCCATTCTTATATAGATGGCGTCAGACTGGGGATCATATGCCAAAAGATACTTATTTACAAGACATTAAGCAAAACACTCTAAAAGTATTACCGATATCCCAGCATTTCCTTTTCCTTAAAGAAAAGCAAACATTGCAGGAATGATCCACAAAGATCTTATTAATAGTTCAAGCGAATCCGGATAACCCCACTGTTTATTGAGCAACGTGGAGAGCGATGGCAATCTCAATCCATCTATTCCATGATATGACCAAGATGATTGATCGAAATGCCATATTCTTTAGCTACATACCCCTTAAGGATCAATATCTTACTATCCTCTGTCAGAAGATCTTTGTTTCTTGATATTGCAGTCGCCATGATCACGCAATCTATATAATCCGGCAATTTTTTTCTCAGCTTGAAGCTTACCTCAATCACCATTTTTTCATCGAACGGAACGATTTCAAAATTCGACTTGATTTCACTTATCGCATCACTAACAATTGTATGAGCTATTGACAGTTTTGCACATTTCGCCTGAATCTCAAATAGCGAGATTTCACTCACTGATGTGTCATCAAGATTGAAAGACGAATTACCCTTTTCAAGCATCGAAAATAAGTCCTTGTCTACTGAAATTCCAACAAGGGGCAGAAGATAGGTGGTATCTATTATCAATTCTCGAACCTTCTGGAAAGATCAGACCTGAAATCCTCTATTTCTTTTTCCGTTAGATGGTGTGTTTTCTCTCTTTTGGCCATTTCTAAAAGTTTTGTGTGATCCTTTTTCCTTTCTTTAAGCCTTTCATTTAGCACGGTAGAAATATGTTTTGTGTCTCCATATTTTGCTACACTGGCACTAACCAATTCCTCGTACAATTCTTGATCAAGAGTGACGGTTGTACGTTTATGCATATAAACACTAATACATTTACGCACTTAAACTCTTGGCTACTCTGACCAAGAAACATAGGAATAAAAGCAGATTCGCCCCACAAAAGCTTAAAGAGAACTATGCAGTTGGTTTATCTAGAGCATTGCAAATTGGATGGCTAAGACTCCGTATTTTTTCTCATCAGTTTCATCGTATATCTGGTGCAGGCTCCTGATATCCTCGTCCAGGTTTGCCGGGTCGAGAGATTCGAGCAAATCTCTGAATGAATTATAAACGGTAAGTTTCACTACTTGACACATCAGGTTCTCATTAGGTTTGATCATTCTCCTGAAAGTGATAGTATCACCAACTCTTATTCTTCTTCTCTTTTCATCGTTAAGTCTTATTTCCACTTTTTTCTTGTCTTTCAAGATCAAATCAAACGGCTCGTCAAACAGATGCATAATGTGATCCATATATTTCCTTTCCTGTATGGGTATGCATAATATTTGAATTTTGAATTCACAGATAATCAGAAGACCTGCTTGAATATTCAAGCGAGTCTATGCAGCCCCACTGTTTATTAAGCAATGAACCGAACGGTAGTAATCTCATTCGACCTGTTCCATGATTTGTCCAATCTCATTTACCAAGATACCGTGTTCCCTATTAATTTACCATTTTTGGGAAAATATCTTATTATCACCTGTCCAAAGACCTTTATTTCTCCATATAGCTCTGCACATAATCAGGCAATATAAGCAATTCGGCACTTTATCTCTCAGTTTTACATCGTTTGATCAAAGTCCCAATGAATATGTCCAGCAGAATTGAGACCTACCTTCAGCCGACTGTATCACGTCTTCAACATTGGAGTACCCATCGTAATATTATTGCCACTTAAGAGTAAATTGAACTTTCAATTTCTTAACTGTTCAGGATTTTAACCCTATATTTTAGCAATTTTGAGAAATTAGTGCATGAAAATATGAAGCTCATGCATTCATGGTTTTCCCTTCGATGTTTCCTTTTCCTTTGCTCTTTTCCTTAAGCCCGGAACATCACTTGGCACCCATGTTCCGTCTGGATTTCTCCGGTAGCCCGTTTCATAGTTGTTCATGCTATCACTAGCCGAAAGGAAGGAACCGGATGGAACCATCATATCCCATCCTTCCCCGAAGAAGTCTACCTCGCCGTGATCCGCATAATGAACAACATCTTTGGAATTCTTCAGCATATCCGGCCAGATCTCTATGTCAAGAATGCCCATGGAAACGCCTTGATCGGCGAGCAACTGGGTCGCAAGATCAGGTCCTGTCGGCTTTGAAATTAAATCACCTGTGTGCAATATCAATTTGTGGCTACCGATCCTTGCTGATCCTGTTCCTTTTAGCACTATATATAATTCCTCCCGGGCAGTATGACTGTGGAACCTCGCAAAAGTTTCCCCTTCCGGGATCGTATAGGTGCGTATGTTCGATCTTCCGCTCCCCAGGATCGGTGAAAGAAGCGAATGAAATGCCCCATGATGATTCCCTGCTATTTGCCTCAAAAGGGGACTATCACCCGGTATATCATTAACATTAACAACGGGCGGTATCCATACATTCCTTTCTGGATTGGAACTGCTGGCTTCAAGGACATTGTCCGACCAGAATGAGCAGGTCCTGATAACAAGTTCCTTTCCGGCATCTGATAATTTAGGACAAACCACAACTATCTTTGTTTTTGGGTCCATTCTCATGTATCCTGCTTTCCTACCAAGTTCAATCCACAGCCAGTTCTTGAGTGAGTCGCAGTTTTTGCTCCACTGACCGGTTATGGCTCCTTTAGAACCTGGTAAGAAGAGTTCCCATGCAATGTCAACACGTATGGAATCGTCAGGTACATTCTCCGTGTCTTTTTCCACGATTGATATATCCATTGAAGAAAATCCGAGGTGATTATTAAAATGTTGCCAACCTTTCATCGGGTTTGTCATCGACGGAATGAATCAAGTGCAATATCATCAACCAGAAACAGATATTTCCATAGACAATTATCGTGATTTGGAGACATAAGTTCGGGCGTTGAAGGCGTAATTTTGTGCATGCATATCCATACATGTAAATTATAATCTAGTTCTTATTTTTCGTTGGAGGTGAAGTTCTGACTCAAAGCAATTCAATGAATTTCTCAACAGTTAGTTCAGCTTCCCTAATGATTGCCCTTAGGGTTCCTTTTGGAAGTTCATGGTGATTAAGCACTGAAATCCTTTTTCCGTCCGATTCTCTCTTTAGAATCATATGACTTCCGACTTGCCTTCGATATTCAAAACCTATTTTGGCAAGTGCCTTGACAGTGTCTTTACCAGAGATCATAGGGATTTTAGACATTAAGCTCAACGTTTCCGATGATTTCTATGTCCTTAGGGATTGGTTCACCGTCTGCCTTCATGTCTTCAATGAAGCCTTGGATGGCTTCACGGACATTAGTCAGTGCTTCTTCTACAGTCTTACCGTCCGAGATGCAGCCTGGAAGCGCTGGAACGGTTGCCACATAGATACCCTCCTCGTCCCTATCTAAGATGACTGTGTATTTCATTAGCTCAAAATGATCTCTTTGTCTATAAGCTCTTTGATTGTAAGATATTGCCATACCTTTGTTGTGCGTCAAGGAAAATTTGACAACGTCATTCTCATCATTAGCGTCTTTGGTGTTCATGCGAGTTCAATTGTTTCGAGGCGTTGGTACTTGTCCCCCTCAAATTCAAACAGGTTTACGGATTCGACAATGAATTCCGGGATCGGGAGAAGATGTGTTTCCGCCTTTTCCTTCATTTCCATCAGTTTGCGTTCACTCATTCCGTACTGAGACATTCCCAGGGTAAGATGGGGGACATATTGGTCCAGTTCAAAATCCAGCTTACTTAGCTCTGGAGAGGCTACTTTCAGTAACTGCTGATGCAGAAGATAGATCTTCTCGGATTCAATGCTTAGATACACAACGGATCTACCAAAAGAGCTGGGTTTTACCGGGGAAAGAGCAAATCGCGAAAATGAGTGACAAACTCTCCTCACTTTTTCGATCCAGAGCATATCGCTGCCCAATCCGGACGGGGACTTGATAACAGTAACATGTGGTTCGACAACATCAGGCAGCCTGTTGTCAATCCATTTTCTCTGGAAAGCGATTATTCTCCTTCCATACTCTGGGGGAGGCACTACTCCAATGAAATATTGCATACCCCAGTTAGTCCTCCCCGGTCTGTTGTGAGTAGTCCGTGATTCCAAGCATGTTCCCAAAAAGGGTCTTCAAATTCTACAGCCATCCCAGTACGGATCTTGAACGGTTCCGACAAGAAATTCACCCCCTTTTTCTTCTAATGAAAGACCGAGCCTTTGGTAGTATTCCATTGCCTTCTTCAAGTCGTTGACTGGTAGAAAGAAATTATCATAACTCTTCATTGGTCTACACCTTACGCTGTCTCGCTAGTTTTGCCAAGCTTTCTGGAATCGGACGTCATCCACAATTCTTCTCGTGCTCGATGTGCCATCTCAACCTGACTTCCTGCGACGATCCCCTTTGCAATTTATTCTTTTCATGCCATTCCCTGTTCACGGGCATTCAATGTCATGTCTGATATATAACATCTCTGAAAGAGACTGCCTAAATTTCGAGAAACGCGGTCTACGTAATCAATGGGTCTGCCCGGATTTGGACCGGAGTTTCCAGCTCCCGAAGCTGGAAGGATACCAGGCTACCCCACAGACCCTCAATGGGCTAAATGTTAAACATATTTAGACTTTGCATTATTCTTCTCGATTTCTTGTTCTATCAAATAGTATTGAGAAATTCACGTTTACAGTTGGAAACCCCTCCTTCTGACTTATCTCACTTTTTATCATTCTTGATATAACAATAGGAAAGGTATTTATGGAGTAAAGCTAATAAGAATGATATGCAAAGAATAGGTAAACCTGATGCCGACAAAGCAAACTCAATTATCTCAAATTTCATCAAAACAAGAAAATTAACAGAAGATCTTGTTAAACCACTACAAACGGAGGATTATGTTGTTCAGGCTACGGAAGATGCTAGCCCTGCTAAATGGCATCTGGGGCATACAACATGGTTTTTCGATAAGCTCATTCTAAGCAAATTTGCAAAGAATCACCATGATATACCTGCTGAATTTGATTTCCTTTTCAATTCTTACTATGAAACACTTGGCCACCATGTTCAAAAAAATAGCAGGGGGGTAATGTCAAGGCCCTTGGTAAGTGAGATCTATGAGTACAGGAAAAAAATTACTGGCGATATACTGAACCTTTTGAAATCACAGTTTGAAGGGTTTGATGAGTGTTTGAATCTTGTAGAGCTGGGGATAAACCATGAACAGCAGCATCAGGAACTGTTGCTTATGGATATCAAAATATTGTCTTACCTGAATGATGGAAGGATCTCTTATCCCACAGAGGAAAGTAATAAAGAAAGGAATAGGGAAAATAAATGGGTAAATTTCAAGGGTGGAATAAAGTATATTGGGCACAAGGGTGATGGGTTCGCATATGACAACGAGAAACCCGTCCACAAGGTATTCCTTGAGGACTTTAGCATCTCAACAAACCCGGTAACTATTGGTGACTATCTGGAATTTATTGATGATGGCGGGTATGAAAAACCAGAACTATGGCTCTCTTCAGGATGGGATTTCATAAAGAAAAATCAAGTCAATGCTCCCTTATACTGGATAAAAGAAGATGATAAATTCAGGATCTTCAAGCTTTCCGGATATGAAGATATGGACATGAATGAACCTGTATCGCACATCTCATATTATGAAGCAGACGCATACGCCAGATGGAAAGGGGCAAGGCTCCCAAAGGAAGAGGAATTGGAGTTTGCCGGACATGACCAAAAAATAAAGAAAAACCAGAATTTCATGGACAAATTCTATTTATCACCCATTTCAGTGAATGAAGAAAAGGATCAGTTAAATAAGCTGTTTGGTGATGTTTGGGAATGGACAGCAAGTTCGTATCTTCCATATCCTGGGGGTAAGGCTATGGAAGGAAGCCTTGGAGAATATAATTTCAAGTTTATGTCAAATCAGTTTGTCCTTCGAGGGGGTTCATGCCTTACTCCAATGTCACACTTCAGGAATACTTACAGGAATTTCTACCCGCCAGATAAGCGGTGGCAAATGGCAGGGCTAAGGCTGGCGAGGGATAGCAGTGGCCAATGATTCAGGCAGGATCCAGTTTATCGATTATAAGAAGACTGAAGAAAAGCTCAAGCCAGAACTAATCGCCGGGCTCAAAAAGACTCCAAAGGTTATCTCCCCTAAGTTTTTCTATGACAGGGAAGGCTCCGGCATCTTCGATGCAATAACAGAATCCCCAGACTACTACCTCACAAACATGGAAATATCGATAATCAGGGACCACCTGGATGAAATTTGCGGAATTATAGGAGGTAATTCAGCTCTTATCGAATACGGAGGCGCAAACCTGAAAAAGATAAACCTGATTCTGAACCACTGTAAAAATATAGAATGTTATGTGCCCATAGATATCTCAACTCTTTATATGCAATCTTCTATGAATGAACTTCTAGATAACCATGTCAATCTGAGAATTATAGCAATTTCAGCAGATTTCACCAAGCCACTGAAGATGCCAGATATAGAAAAATATTCCAGAAGAACCGTTCTTTTCCTGGGATCATCAATAGGAAATTTCGAACCTTTGGAAATCAAGCAATTCTTGGAAAACGCCTATCAGACAATAAGGGAAGGAGATTGCATGATTGTTGGAGTCGATCTCAGAAAGGACGAGGAAACGCTTAACCGGGCTTATAATGATACAGAGGGGATAACAGCGGCTTTCAACCTTAACCTAATTAGCAGGATAAACAAGGAGTTCGGGTGCAATCTTGACAAGAAAAAGTTTGAGCATGTGGCCTTCTACAACAATAAGGAAGGGAGAATCGAAATGCATCTAAGGGTACTGTCGGATATGGATGTAGAAATTTCCGGTGAAATGATCTCATTTCACAAAGGAGAACTGATTCATACAGAAAACTCATATAAATTCTCTCCTGAGATTTTTTCTCATATCGTTGAAGAATCGGGATTCAAGGTAAAAAATATCTGGATGGATAGCAGGAAGTTCTATTCCATTTTCGTCCTGATCAAATAGCTGACCATTTCTCCGCACATAATAAGCTCTAAAGTTAATAAGGCTGATTCGATCATTAACTGGCGAGGCTCGAAGCAATGGTTATGGATATTGACGAAAAACTGAAAAATATAATAGTCGCAGTTGATTTTTCCGAGGAATCTGAAAAGGCAGTTGAATTTGCCGCTGGCCTTATAGACAGAAAACTTGATACAACCATTCATCTGATCAATGTTGTCCGGCCATTTTTCACTCCCATAGGAGATACGACTGGCACAACCGAGATCCTTCGGGACGAGGAAGAAGAACTTGTCAAGAGTTCAAGAAATAAATTGGAGAGAATGGTCACATCCCTCAAAAGCAGGGGATTAAAAAACGTTCAGGGATCGGTTAGAGTTGGAGACCCGAAAAACGTAATTATCGCAGCGATTGAAGAACATAAAGCCGGACTCATTGTTATGGGTACGAGAAAACACGGATTCAAAAGGGGGATATTCATGGGGTCAGTCTCTGAAAGGGTTTCAGCTAATTCACCGGTCTCAGTACTGATAGTTAGATAAGCTTCGTCTTATTATTGTGCTTTTATGGGCATTCAGACACATGGGAAGCAGACCCGCCGGGATTCGAACCCGGATCATGGGCTCCGGAAACCCATATGATAATCCATTACACTACGGGTCCTATTTTTTGTATCCTATATCTCTCAGGAACTTTTTTCTCTTTATAACATCCCGTTCATTTTCAATGCCTATTGGGGTAAACCCATCCATAACTCCGATTATGGCTCCGCGATCCCCTTCCATTGCCACAAGGACTTTCAGTGGATTAGACGTTGCTGCAAAGATATTTACCACCTCCTGGCAATTCTTGATCTGGTTCAGGATACTTATGGGAAAGATGTTTCTCATTATTATAAGGAAACAGTGCCCTGATGATATCTTCATTACATTTTCTGCAGCAGTACGCGCGAGTTCATCATCAGTTCCTTCTGTCCTGACAAGCCTTGGGCCGGAGGCCTCAGAAAAGGCGATGCCAAACTTTGCCTGCGGATTTGAGGTCACAATGATTTCATATAGGTCTTCAATGGTTTTGATGAAATGAGATTGTCCCAGAATAATATTGCACTCTGGAGGGATAGGAATATCCACGCTCTTTATTTGCATCTCTTGGGTCATATAAGGATAACAATTACGATATGTTAAAATTATCTCTAAATTTTTGAGCCGGTAACTACGAATCATCTATTATTCGAGCAAAAACTCCTGCCATGTTTTGTTTAGCTCCGCTGTGAGCACCTCATGGATAAAATTTTCTCAAACGCGATTTGGTGTTGGCTTTTAGTGCTTATTGTGTAAATATCTGTGAAATTCAAGACGCGACCTACCCACATTTTAGAAATACCACTTATTCCAGCGAATTATACTCTCCTGGGTGAGGTTTATGGTTAAGGTGAAAACACTTCCCGCTTGGAGTTCCTGCATTTTGAGAGAGCAAGGGTTGAATCATGACGGTTTTGTGTTTCGTATGAGAAAGATAATCATTCAATTTTTGGAAAATATCATTGTGCAAGGGGAGATTTTGGAATAAGGAATAAATGTAGGGAATGATAATTTAGCATAGCAAAGAATCCAGTGATCCATTGCAGAGAAAAAGGCTTAAAATCATAAGGCATTATTGCATACAAATATTATCGTGAATGGAAAGTTGAGCAAATGGGAAGCTTCTGCCATTGGATTGGGAAATATAATAGGGGCAGGAATATTTGTCCTTGCAGGAACAACTATTTATGATGCCGGTCCCGGTGCCCTTATTGCATTTGGAATTACCGCTGTTCTTGCCCTCACAATAGCCCTAAACAGTGCGGAGTTATCATCCAAGATAATCTCTCATGGTGGTTTATACTCATTTGCCAGGGAAACCATGGGTGATTCCGCTGGGTTTATGGTGGGATGGTTGCGGAGCATTTCCTACTCCATTGCGGCTTCAGCCGTGGCACTAGGATTTGGTGCATATCTACTCTCACTCTTCTCACTACCGTATTATTTTGTTATAATCGCCGCAATAGGAATGATCATCTTTGCAACATTCCTTAATTACATGGGGATTTCAGTTGTTGCCAGGGTCGAGAAATATCTGGTAGTTGTGACAGTTGCAGGACTGGTATTATTCATCATAATTTCAATATTATATGGGCACTGGGAAATCTCAAGGTTTACGCCGATAGCACCTCTTGGTTTTGAAAGCATTATAGTTGCTGCATCACTGAGTTTCTTTGCTTATTCTGGATTCAACACCATAGCAACCCTGACGCCTGAAGTGAAGGATGGAGCAAAAAATGTTCCCTTTGCAATTATATTTGCCCTGGTGGTGAGTACCGCTTTGTATATCATGGTGGTGACGGGAATGCTCGCACTCATGCCATGGCAGAGATATTCAGTATCTGCTGATCCACTGAGCAATGCCCTTGCATTCAGCCATGCCCCATTATTTGTCAGTTATACCATTGCAATCGTAGCTGTAATAGCAACCTTTACGGTTACAGTTTCGCTGATTGTTGCAGGTTCACGGACCCTTCTGCAGATGAGTGAAGACAAGACTCTTCCGGAATGGATACAGGGAAGGAAGCCTGATTCGCCGAGAAGGGCGGTAATACTTATCGGAGGGCTGGCTGCCGCTTCATTATTCCTTGGAAACGTGCAGGTTATTGCTCTTGCGTCAAACTTTGGCGTTATATTCTCTTATGCCTTAACAGGACTATTCGTCGCAATTTTGAGACATAGAAAGGTTAAGGGGGAATTCTCATCACCTCTCTATCCCTATGTTCAGATAGTATCCATCGTATTATCGCTGCTCATAATGTATGCGCTTGGAGTGAAGGCAATTTACCTGGGTTTCATAACGATTATTGTGGGAATGATGATATATTACTTTGAAAAGGAAGTGGGTAGCCGAAAGCTTGAGCCGACGGAGAGCAAGAACACAAATGGCATTCACGAAGAGGGATGATCCAGTTATCTGTAAAATTAATTACAGGATAAACATTCAAGACAGGCAATGAATTTCTACGATGAGGTTTCCTCCAGAATCAACAACGGGGAGATCAGGAACAAGAGCGAACTTCAGGCAGTTAAGCTTCAGCTTTCAAGAAAATATTCACTGGACCATATACCCTCAGATAGTGAGATTCTAAATACTTCCATGATCCAGAAGGAATTTCAGGGACTCTTAAGGATAAAACCCACAAGGACTGTGTCTGGAGTTGCAGTGGTGGCAGCCATGACATCTCCGGAGATATGCCCACACGGAAGATGCATTTTCTGTCCGGGTGGCGTGGAAAATAATTCACCACAGGCATATACCGGCTATGAACCCTCCGCGCTCAGGGGGAGGGCTAACCAGTATGATCCATACAATATTGTTTTCAACAGGCTCAAGCAGCTTGAAACCATTGGGCACGACACAAGCAAGGTGGACCTTATAATAATGGGAGGAACTTTTACGGCGCGATCCAGGGAATACCAGGAATCATACGTTAAGGGATGCATTGATGCAATGAATGGTTTTGTATCCGGGGGCCTTGCAGATTCAATAACAAGCAATGAAACTGCACACAGGAGGTGCATCGGTCTGACTGTTGAAACAAAGCCTGATTGGTTCTTCGAGAAAGAGATTGATCTTGCGCTTGATTATGGTGCAACTAAAGTTGAGCTGGGTGTCCAGATCATCAACGACAGGGTGCTTCATTTAAATATGCGCGGACATGGAACAGGCGAAACCAGAAAGTCAACGCAGCTTTCCAGGGATGCTGGCTTCAAGATCGTTTACCATCTCATGCCGGGAATGCCTGGAGCATCATATGATGATGACATCAATAGTTTCAGGGAGATGATGTCGAATGATGCATACATGCCCGATATGCTTAAAATATACCCAACTCTTGTTGTCAAGGGCACCAAACTGTATAATATGTGGAGGAAGGGTGAATATGAACCGACAGGCACCAGCGATGCAGTTCAGATGATTTCAACCTTCATGGAGGAAATGCCTCCCTGGGTCAGGGTACAGAGGATGCAGCGGGATATTCCGGTTAAATTCATTGATGCAGGGGTGAAGAGAAGTGACCTGCGTAATCTGGTTGATGAAGAACTTTCCGCAAGAGGCAAGAAATCTCTTGAGATCAGGGGAAGGGAGGTTGGTGTTAAAGATATCACAGGCGGTGATTTCAGCATGATCCGAAGGGAATACAAGGCATCAGGTTCGGATGAAATCTTCCTGAGCTATGAGGACACAGACCAAAACATTTCAGGATTTATACGCCTCAGGAAACCCTCAAAGAATGCGCACAGGGAAGAATTGTTAAATTCATCTATCGTACGGGAGATTAAGGTGCTTGGGAACGTAGTGCCTGTTGGCGAAAGAACAGCAGGGGGATTTCAGCACAAAGGAATCGGCAGAAGCCTTCTTGAAGAGGCTGAACGCATAAGCATGGATGAATGGAACCTTGAGAGGATACTCGTCATAAGTGGCATTGGTGTGAGGGAGTATTTCAGGAAAAATGGATATGGCAGGGTAGGCCCATACATGGGCAAGGCTCTAAAGCATTGAATAAGGTTGTTTCTCAGGGGTCTGGCATTGCTGAGTAAAACAAGAACGAGAAATAACATCTGCGAGTAACCGTTAAATATCTTCTTTCGCAAAGCCAAAGCGCCTTGGACAATTTTCAACGGACATCTGCAAGCTTATCCGGAAGGTATTTTTCGGTCACAAAATCTAGTCCGTATTTGGCAAGAGCCTGTTGTTCAGCTTTCTTTCCCATCTGGAGCATTGTTTCAATCTCCTGTTTCCAGAATTCTGTTGAAAATCTTGGATCCTGCAGCTCTGAATTCAATGCTGAAATATCCTTGTCACTCAATTTATCTGCGGGGAGATCATAATTCAGTATGTCTGAAGCAGTTATCCCAATGAACTCTGCTGAGGGAACAGCCAGCCATTCAGATATGTGTGCAGTCTTTATTGCACCATATGCGATGGAACCAAATATCCTGAATGACCATGGATCACCATCCGTAAATACATACACCGGAAGGCCAAGTTCGTTGTTGAGCCTTTTCAGGAGCCTCCTGGTACTCCTTGCCGGTTGCCCCTTGAGATGAACCAGCACTGAGCGGAAATTCTCATCAAATCCATTTTCAACAAGCCTGTCAAACATCCCACCGGTTTCTATTGCCAGAATGAAGTCTGCATCGTGGGATACGAGTTTCACCTTATCGCTTTCAACATTGTATGGAATAGTGTAACCGGCATCCCCAACATCATCACGGCAATTGATTCGCTTGAATTCTCCCTTCCTGTTCTTCTCCTCAATAGTAATGTTTCCTATAACACTTGCACCGTTTTCCTCCGGTCTCAATTTGAAATCCTCCCTCATGAGGGCAGTTATGACCTCAAGGTCTTCCGCAAGCATGTTTGATTCATCCTGCGTATGAAACTTATAATCCTTCCAGCCTTCTGATATGTAATACATCTCCCTGAGGGTTGACGATTTGCCGCTTCTTATCATGTCAAGTATGAATTCTATAGTGTACAGTGATTTCGCCATGAATTGGGCACCATCCGTTGTTTTTACGCTTCTCGAAACTGTGGAATTCCCGTATTTCCACACATTATTTGTCTGGTCAAAAACTATATTATCCTTGGTTCTTGAGGAAATTTTTACTTCCGGAACCTCTCCGGAGACCAAATCGTTATACACCTTCTCAACGAGCTTCTTCAGGGTTTCATCTGTCTTTATCTCTGCCATTCATTCACCATTCATTTTTCTGAGGTCCCAGTCGCCAGGCAGGAGTTCGGCACCCTGAATCTTTGACGGTTCAATCCCAGTAAAATAGTAATCTGTACCGGGATACTGCCCAGGCCATTCCACATAATTTTCAAATACCTTTTCCTCTGCTGGCCCCAGCTGTTCTATTTTAAAATCTATCACCTTATCATCCATCCCGCCATACAGGGCCTTAAGTGTGAAGTCGTGTGTGCTCTGGGTAAAATTGAAGAGTTCCGTTTTTATGACGTATCCTGCATCTTTTTTGGAAATCTCCTCGTGAATGAATACAACCCCTGCAATTTTTGAGACAACGGGGTTTATGTCCGGCGTCTCTTTTCCAAGGATCGCAGAACATTTTACAGCTATTTCCGGGATGAGCCTCCTGAAAAGGTTAAACCTTTCCGCTACCTTCTTCATCTTTTCCTTCCTGTTTCCAAAGGTTTTAAGCATCCTCATTTCCTGCTTGATTGCAGCCTTAATCTCATCAGTGATTACCTCAACTGCTGAGATTGCCTCCTTTGATTCAGACGTATAGGGCAGCCTTGGCCCATATACATGAACGAGGATAATTGCAGGGCCATATGGTTGTCCTTTTCCCTGCTTCTGGTCAAGGCCATAAGTTCTCCAGTCCAGATCGAATACGGATTGTGTTATGGCACACGATCCAGGTTGATAAAGCAGCGGTACCTTGTTTGCATACCTGATGATCCTTATAGCCTGGTCTCCCGGGAGATCGCCACCATATACCATCCCAACTTCAACAGAAAATGGGTTTCCACTGTAAATTCCTGCCTTCCTGGTTATTGGTTTTCCATAAAACTCCGGACGCTCTTCAGCATAAATGCTCATCATTCCTCTTCTTATGAATTCCTCCCCGATTGGAGAAAGGCTCTCCTGCGATGGGGGCATGAGCTTTGTCTTCTGTATGGATTCACGAAGGGCACTTATTTCAGTGTTTCCCAGCGATGACGGCTTGGCATCCTTCTTTAACCCAGCATTGGTGACAATTTCTGTGGCAGTACTGTCACTTACCCTGCTGAAATCATCCGCAAGGAACCGTATAAGGTTATTTGCTTGAGACGCTTTTGCCATTGTCATTAATTCGCCGATTTCTATGCCATACGGATGTGGTTTTACTGTCTTTGAGATAATTGGAACTTTCTCGATTGTCCGGTTGAAATGAGTTCTTTTCCCGTCAGGTTCTACGAAGGTTATGCTTGCATGCGGATTGACCACTGCACTCTCCTTGAGATATTCCATTATTGACTGTTTTCCTGTTATATACCTTCCCTTTGCCGTAATCGACACTCTTGTTCCGTGCTGTCTGTCCCAAATAAAAGGCTCCTGGAGTTTCAGGTCTGCTTTGTTGTCCTTCACATTTATTCCGAGAACAAACCTGAATGCAACGTCATCTGCCTCCCTTTTTGTTTCCACGAGGGCTTTTTCTCCCGTGGTCAACTGGCCATAAAGGATTGCTGCCGTTATGCCAAGTCCCTGTTGCCCTCTGGATTGCCTGATGACATGAAACCTTGATCCATACAGGAGCTGGCCAAAAACCCTTGGTACCTGGGTGCGCTCTATTCCCGGACCATTATCTGTAACGCTTATGTTGAATATATCGTCAGAAACCTTGGAGATTGACACCTCAATTTCTGGTAATATTGCATATTCATCACATGCATCAAGCGAGTTGTCAAAGGCCTCCTTGACAATCATGAATAGAGACTTCTGAGCGGAATCAAATCCAAGGATATGCCTGTTCTTTTCAAAGAATTCTGACAGGGAAACTTCCCTATACTGGGTTTGTTCCTTAGTCTTTGCCATTTATCACATAAATGTATTTAGTAAATGAATTTTTATGCAAAGTGAATGTTTTCAAAATAAGGGAAAGGATTATCCCTATATTTTGATCTCACAAATTTTAGGATAAAGCAACATCACGAGCATTAGCGTGCTAATATGTGTCACGCTAAATTAATATAGGGGGGGGGGGAAATACGGGAAAGTGAAAATAACAAACAAAATAATGGGGATAATTGCGGTTTTCATAGTGATCATGTTCCTTGGAACATCTATGCAAACCTCAATTGCTAACGGATATCAGAACAATGCTACGCCAGATATGGGACTGGGTCAGGTTCACGGCAATACCGTACCGAATATGAAGCTGAGTCAGGATTATAGGAGCTACTTTATAGCGAATCCAGTTAATTTAACCGATCAGTTCTCCAACGCTCTCATATTATGGTTAATGAACAAGGAGAAAGCAAATCCTTACAACGGTGGAAACATTCGGGATTTCCATATGTATAGCAAGTTAAAGATGAAGAATTTACTTTCGCAATTCTTGCGAGATGATCCATCTGCAGTGATTCTTTTGCGGAAAATCACTGCTCAGGAAAAGCAAAAATTTGCAATGCAGAACTATTTAATCCATAAAGAATTTATTGCGATGCTCAATAGTGGAAAATTAAATTCAACCCAGAAATACACTATAAAGAATAACAATTCTATTTATGTTTTTTTCAAGCCGAACAGTTTAAACCCAACACCACCATCATATGTTCTATCTACTAACGCAAAGTGGGATATGATAACAATAGCTTATTTCACTGCTTCGTATTGGACGCCCGGTCCTTGGTGGGCTCCATGGGCAGGACATTGGGTTCCTTACAATTATGGGGAACAGGATACCATAAATACAATTTACAGCGGCACTGATGCACAAAATTATTATAATTCTCTAACCGCCCCTTCTGATGGCGCTCTAACTTTGGAAGGGATTCTTACTGTTGGATTAACTGGGATGCTCATTGGGATAGAAACTGGTGCTATAGTTGGCGGTCCTATAGGTGCATTTATCGGCGGAGTAGTAGGGTTTATAGTTGGGGCAGGTTTAGATTTAACTTACGGAAATCTTGCACAGGAATACTCTAACATCTATCAGTCAACATTCGCTGACCAGAATTGGGGGGATAAATATATGTGGTTGTATCTCACAAACGATTACTACTACCCATGGGAACCATTATCTTGGTATTCTGTTGCCGGATTTTCAGTTAGTGGTTATCTTAGTGGTAGCGGTGTACAGGGAATATTACCATGGATTCCAACAGGAAATACTTTTATAGGAGATTTAGGTAATCCTAATACTGCTTTTAATCCCGATAGTACTATAGCAGGTTATATATCCAGCGGTGCAAACAACTTTGTAAATTCGTACGGACAGAATAATTTTGTTAATATGGGTTGATAGGAATGAATCAAAGCGTTCCAAATTCATTCTATTTTATTCTTTTTTTTTCCACTCTAATACAGGCTATCGGGATGTCAACTTATATGTTGGGCATGTGGCTTTATGGGCACAAATTTCCAAATAAGCTTAGGGGGAAATTGAGTAAATGGAGGAGGCCAAAAAAATATGTAATTTATGCTATTTATTTGAATTCTGCTTGTTTAATTATAGCAATATTTGCACTTCTTTATTCGATTCTGAACATTAGCCAACTAGTATTATGGCCGTTAAGATTTGATTTGCTTTATCTAAGTCTGGCTATGCTCTGTGTCATGGTATTACCTAGTATGATTTTGGAACTAATATATCATCTCTATTGGAAACAGGATTTCCTTAACTCTCAGCAGGAGGGGAATAAATAGGTCAAGAAAGTATTAAAGGTGACCGCAAATGAGCAATTTTGTGTTTGGGTGGTATTAGATATGTGGAATGAGTTAACTATTAGTAATCCTAATACTGCTTTTAATCCTGGTAATACTATACCAGGTTATATAGCAAACGGCGCAGACAACTTTGTAAATTCGTACGGACAGAATAATTTTGTATATATGGGTTGTTAGGAATGAATCAAAGCATTCCAAATCCATTCATTATTATTTTTTATTTCTTTTTGGTATTTACTTTCTCGTTTACAATTTTAGCGATTGGCATCTACCTTTATCGGTACAAATTCCCAAATAAGGTTTCAGTAAAAAGAAGGAGGCCAAAAAAATATGTCATTTATGCCATTTATTCGAATTCTGCTAGTTTAGTCGTAGTAATATTTGTACTTCTTTATTCGATTCTGAACATTAACCAACTATTATTTGCGCCATTAGGATTCGATTGGTTTTATCTGGGTCTGGTTATGTATGCGCTCATAGACTCACCGAATCTAATTTTGGAACTAATATATCATCTCTATTGGAAACAGGATTTCCTTAAATCTCAGCAGCAGGAGGGAGTAAATAAGCCAAGAAAGCATTCAGGGTGAGCTTAAATGAGCAATTTTGTGTTTGAGGGGTAATAGATATGTGGAATGAGTTAACTATTAGTAATCCTAATACTGCTTTTAATCCTGGTAATACTATACCAGGTTA